>CACZII010000034.1 GCA_902781185.1 Fibrobacter succinogenes | reverse complement strand
CTGTTCAGCTTCTTGATGATGGCCTTGACGCGGGTAATTCTCTGCTTTGCGAAGTCTTCCATCTCCATGTTCAATGCCAGGTTGGTGGGGTCGCAGAAGTAGCCCAGAATGTGGATGTCCTTGCCCTGCCAGACGGCCGAAATCTCGATTCCCGGGATAATTTCCAGTCCGATGTCTTTGGCGGGGCCTTCGGCCAGTTTGTAGCTGTCCAGGTTGTCGTGGTCGGTGATAGAAATACACCGGAGCCCACGGCGCTTGCAGAGGGTCAGCAGTTCCTCTACTGACAGGGTGCCGTCGGAAAGGCGGGTGTGCAGGTGCAGATCCGCGTAGCCGCCATTCTCTATCTTGCCGAGGGAACCCTTGTACATCAGGCCACCCCGTAATACTTGGCGATGAGGACTGCTTCCGAGGATTGCTCTGGGTGCAGGCTCAGGTTCAGGAAGGGGTAAAGGGACTCGCTATTGAACCCGATACGGCAGGGGGCGCCGCTCTTCTTGGCTAGGTAGAGCCTCGGGAAGAAGGGCTCGTCCAGATAGATGCAGACTTCAGGCTGGTAGGCCTCGATTTTAGCCTGGAGACCTTCGAATACGGGCTCGCCGAAACGGCATTCCATGTCGCTGAAATAGAAGGCGTGGCTCCGTTTGGCCGAAATCAGGGCCTGGAGGCTCTCGTGGGCGCAGAACTGCACGTTGTTGAACCACTCCTTGGGCATGGGGCTTAAGAATGCCACCGCGTCTTCGAATTTACGGGGCAAGAACACCAGGGTCTTGGGGTGGTTTTTCAAAATGTCCGGGAAACTGAAGGAACCCGACTCTTCACCGGCCTGTTTCAGGAACCACCGACGGAGCGACGCGGGGCTAGCGAATCGCTTGAAAAAGAACTTAAACCGATCGGCAAAATACGGCGAAGGTTTCAAAGGGTCTCCAAATTTTTTCTCGTATAGAAATATATAAATTTGGGCATATGGCCAAGCAGAAATTCTATGCGATAAAGGCGCCAGATGGCGGAAAAATCGTGCTTTCTTGGGAAGAATGCCAACAATTGACCCATGGCGTCAAGGGCGTGCTTTTCCGTGCTTTCCCAAGCCGTACTGAAGCCCAAAATTGGATCGATGGCATCTCTACTCCTGTGCCCAAGGGACTCCGCATCTACGTGGACGGATCCTTCTTGGAAGGGTTCCCCAAGGCGGGCTGGGGCTTTATCGTGGTGGAAAACGACACCGAGGTTGCTCACGGTTCGGGCGTTACCGTCTTTGATGCTGAGAGCCGCAATATCGACGGCGAATGCATGGCCAGTTACCAAGCTATGAAATGGCTGGAAGCAAACGACAAGACTGCAGTCATCTGTCACGACTACGAGGGTGTGGCACGCTGGGCCAAGGGGGAGTGGAAAGCCAAAAGTTCCATCGCCCAAAAATACGTGGAAGCCTGCCGCCCGTTGGTCCATCGGGTGAGTTTCGAGAAGGTGGCTGCCCATACGGGTGTCAAGTGGAACGAGGCTGTGGATAAGCTGGCGAAGGACGCCATCGCCCGCGCCAAGAAAGGCCCCGCGGCTGTCGCACCCAAAGTCGAACCTGTCACACCTGCCGCCGCGCCTTCTGAGCCGGTCGCAAAACCCGTGCCAGAAGTCGCGCCGATCGAGCCCATCCCCGAACCGATTAAAGACCCGAAAACAGGGCAGATGTCTCTGCCCCTGTAATCGCGATGATGTTTGCTAGTTAAGCACTCTCGTGCTTGCTCATGCAGTGCAGGCTTCCGCCCTCTTCGATGATGGTGCGGCAGTCCAGCCCGACAATCTTTCTCTTGGGGTACACCTTGCGGAAGTATTCTTCGGCCACCTTGTCGGCGGCGCACCTGTATTTAGGATAAATTAACCCGCCGTTCACGTAGATGTAGTTCATGTAACTGGCTGGGAGAATCTGCCCATCGGGCAACTTGCGCTGGGGCGGCAGGGGAATGGTGTCTACCTTGGCTTTTTTGCCGTAATGGATTTTCAGGAATTTCAGAATGGCGGCGCGAGCCTCTTCCAGGTACTTGCCGTTTGCGCTGCGGGGGCTTGCCGCAGGAATAACCACTCGATTTTTATCTACGAAGCGGGCCACGTTGTCGATGTGTCCGTCGGTGTGGTCGCCTACAAGGCCCTTGGGGAGCACCAGCAGGGCTTTAAGTCCTAGCATCTCGCAGATGGCCTTGATGACTTTCGAAAGGTCTTCCTCCTTGTTGCGGTTCTTGCCCACGAGGCAATCCAGGGTGGTCATGCCCAGACCGTCGCCGTTCACTTCGATAGCGCCGCCCTCGAAGATGTAGGGCACGCTAACGCCCTTCTTGTACTCGAAAAGTTCGGTGATGCGGGAGGGAATCTGGTTGTCGTTTTTCCAGGGCGGGAACTTGGCGCCCCAGGCATTAAACACCGTCTCCGAAATCACGGTTTCCTTGCCCTTTTTCACAAAGAACGGGCCGTAGTCCCGAATCCAGATGTCGTCGGTCTTGCAGATGATAAAACTTGCGGGGAAGGGCCTGTCGGCCACGGCGAACTTCTCGTCGAGAGTCAGGAAATTCTTGTTTGGAATCAGCACGTTCACCGGCTGGAACTCGCTGATGGTGCGGATCAGTTCCACGTAGAACTTGCGTATTTTGACGCCTCGTTCTCCGTGCCAGTTCAGTTTGTTGTGGGGGAAGGCAAGCCAGGTGGCTTCCTGTTTTTCCCATTCTGCAGGGTAGCGGTAAAGTGCTTTGGTCATGGTCAAAATCCTTGTATTGCCCCAAATATAGGTAAAGGGAAAATTTTCCTGATATGAAAAATTGCCGAAATTCAACAAATTTCGCAGATTTTTCTATGAAAATATTCAATTTAGAGATTGAACTTTAAATTTTGAATTTTCCTAGAAAGGTGGTTGCTGAACCACCTTTTTTACTGTTGTTTTTTGCGAAATTTTAATAAAAATTGCCTAAAAGGTGGATTGCAGACTACCTTTTTTCGGATTTTTTAATTATATTTAAGGTCATGAAAATTCTGACTTTAGAAAATGCCCTTGACGCTTGGCGTTCCCTCCAGCCGCTTTCGGAAGAGGACAAGGCTCGCCTTGCCCGCCGTTTTTCTATCGATTTCAACTACAACAGCAACCATATCGAGGGCAACACGCTCACCTACGGGCAGACGGAAATCTTGTTGCTTTTCGGGAAGGTCATCGGTGAAGCGAATGTGCGGAGCGTGCAGGAAATGGTCGCCAGCGAGGTGTCGCTCAAGATGATGGTGGCGGAGTCCCGCATCAAGGAAACTCCGTTGACCCAGAACTTTATAAGGGGTTTACACCGCACTTTGTTGCGCGAAGATTATTCCGTTCATAAGGAACTTCCTGGTGGAATCCAGGTCGGGTATGTGGTTCACGCCGGGCAATACAAGACGCATCCGAACAGTGTCATTACACGGTATGGAGACCGGTTTGTTTATGCCTCCCCGGAGGAAACTCCTGCGCTGATGACGGATCTTGTCGATTGGTTCAATAGTGCAGAAAAGGAAGGAAAACTGTCTCCTGTAGAACTGGCGGCGTTGTTCCACTACCGCTATATCAGAATTCATCCGTTTGAGGACGGCAATGGCCGAATTGCTCGGTTGCTCGTCAACTACATCTTGGCCAGACACGATATCCCCATGGTCGTGGTCCGCAGTCGAAAGAAAGACGAGTATCTGGAAGCGTTGCATGCTGCCGATTTGAAGGTAGGGGGTGCGCCCAGTTCTGGGGCAAACGCAACGGTTGAAGCTATAGCCCCGTTCCTCAAGTATTTCCGCAACATGATCGCGCAAGAAATTGCTGCCGATGTTCAATTTCTCACTAAGCGTGGAGATAACATTTGGTGGTATGACGGAGAGTGTATCGAATTCCGCACGCCGAACTACGGTAAAATTCTTCGGCTGATGCAGAGCGAGCCTGTTTTGACAATCGCCGAAATCCAGCGGAAACTAGGCATTCAGAAGTCAGCCGTCAATAAGCTTGTCCAGCAACTTCTTGATAAAAAATATGTTGAGAGGGGGAAAGACGCTGGGAGTTGGCACGTTTTTATCGCGCCGTCCGTTTAAAGCGTAAAAAATAGCGCTTATTCGCCCCAAATCTTGAGGATATCCCCGTACAGGTCGATGCGGCGGTCGCGGAAGTGCGGCCACCAGCGGCGATTTTCTTCGGTTTCGGCCAGGTCGAGTTCCACGGTGGAGACCCCGAGGAATTCTGGAGAGCATTTTTCCAAGATGTAGCCGTCGGGTGCGGCGGCAAAGCTGGTGCCCCAGAATGTGAGGTGGCCTTCGGTGCCGCCACGGTTCGCCGCAATCACGAAGGTGCGGTTCGCAATGGCGTGGCCGCGCATGACGGTCATCCAGCTGTCCTGCTGGCGGGGGTAGATTTCCTTGGGTTCACTGTCCATCCAGCCGATGGCGGTGGGGTAGATGAGCACGTCTGCGCCCTTGAGGCTCATAATGCGGGCGGCTTCCGGGAACCACTGGTCCCAGCAGATGAGCACGCCGAGGGTGCCTGCGGATGTCTTGATGGGCTCGAAGCCTGTGTCGCCGGGGATGAAGTAGTATTTCTCGTAGAAGGCGGGATCGTCGGGAATGTGACTCTTGCGGTAGAGCCCGGCGATGCTGCCGTCGCGCTCGAACACGAAGGCGGAATTGTGGTAGATGCCCCGGGCCCGCTTTTCGAAGAAGGGGAACACCACCACGGCGTTCAGTTCTTTGGCGATGGCCTGCCACTGGCTAACCAGCGGGTGGTCCTTTTCGATAGCGAGGTCAAAGAAGTCCGCGTTCTCCTCGAAGGGAAAGTAGGGGGTATGGAAGAGTTCCGGCAGAACCACCAGGTCGTAGCCCTTGCCCTTGAGGGCGCGGGCCTGTTCTACGTACCAGGCGTTGTTGCTGTCGAAATCGCCCGTCCACTTGCCTTGCAGCGTGGCTACTTTAATCTTGCTCATATAGTCATCCCCGCGATTGTAGTTGTCATCCCCGCCCCGGAACGAAGTCCGGCGTAAACTCCGGCGGGGATCTCTCTTACTTTTCGAAATACTCCTTGGCCTTGGCGACAACGTCTTCCACCTTGACCATGGTGAATTCCTTTTCATTGCGGAACTTCCATTCGACTTCGCCGTTGGCGAGGCCCTTCTTGCCGATGGCGATACGCACCGGAGAGCCCCACAGGTCGGCGTCCTTGAATTTGACGCCCGGGCGTTCGTCGCGGTCGTCAACGAGCACGTCGATGCCGGCTGCTTCGAGTTCCTTCTCGAACTTCTCGGCGAGTTCCATGAGTTCGGCTTCCTTGCCGATTGGAACGATTTCCACCTGGAACGGGGCGATGGACTTGGGCCAGATCGGTCCGAAGTCATCGTGGCTGTTTTCCACGACGGAAGCCATCAGGCGGCCCACGCCGATGCCGTAGCAGCCCATGATAGCCGGAGCGGTCGTCTTTTCGGCGGTGAGGAACTTCGCGCCCATGGATTCGGAGAACTTGGTGCCCAGCTTGAAGATGTTGCCCATTTCGATACCGCGAGTTTCCGTGAGGAGTTCACCGCAGCAGGGGCACTTGCAGACTTCGCTCGCTTCGGCGATGTCGGCCACTTCGAACTTCGGGAAGTCGCGCTTCGGGTTGCAATGCTTGAAGTGGAAGCCTTCTTCGTTAGCGCCGGTCACAAGGTCGAAGGAGTCTGCGATAGCTTCGTCGACGATGATGCGGGTGTCGTGAGAACCGATCGGGGAAGCAAAGCCCGGAACCATGCCGCAGGCCTTGATGAGGCTGTCTTCGGCAGGG
This sequence comes from Fibrobacter succinogenes, assembly GCA_902781185.1. Taxonomy (GTDB): domain Bacteria; phylum Fibrobacterota; class Fibrobacteria; order Fibrobacterales; family Fibrobacteraceae; genus Fibrobacter; species Fibrobacter succinogenes_G. Next base: position 7,364 of record CACZII010000034.1, on the reverse strand, counting down.
TAAAGTTCCTTCGCCTTCAGCAAGTTGTGGAGCTTGATTTCGGAAACGTCGAGGTTGCCCGGAACCACCACCGTGATGAGCTTGCCTTCGAAGTCGAAGAACACGCACTTGGCGGTAGATTCAGCCGGAACGTTCAGGAACTTAGTGATTTCTTCGATGCTTTCGCTGTTCGGCGTGGCGACCTTTTCGAGGGCCGCGTTCTCGTCGCCCTTGAACGGCACGCGCTGGAACTTGGCGATTTCGCGGTTCGCCTGGTAGCCGCACTTCTTACAAAGAATCAGGTAGTCTTCGCCGTTGGGAGTATCCAGCATGAATTCATGAGCAACCTTACCGCCCATGATGCCGGTATCGCTCTGCACCACCACCGGTTCAATGCCCACGCGACGGTAGATGCGCAGGTAGGCGTCGTATTCTTCCTGGTAGTGACGGTCCAGGTCTTCCTGGCTGGTGTGGAAGCTATAAGCATCCTTCATCAAGAATTCGCGAACACGGATAAGACCGCCGCGAGCACGAGCTTCGTCACGGTACTTGGTCTTGAACTGGTAGAGCATCACCGGCAGCTGCTTGTAGCTGTTGAGCACGTAACGCACGAGGTCGGTCATGGCTTCTTCGTGGGTCATGGCGAGCACCATGTTGTGGTTGTTGCGGTCCTTGAAGCGCAGGAGTTCTTCGCCGATGGCCTGGTAACGGCCAGATTCGCTCCAGAGTTCAGCAGTCTGCACCACCGGCAAATCCACTTCGATGCCGCCAATCTTGTTCATTTCTTCGCGGATGATGTTCACGATCTTCTGGATGACGCGGTAACCAATCGGCATCATGGAGTAGATACCGGTAGAAACGGGTTTAATGTAACCGCCGCGCATGAGGAAGATGTGGCTGGGCATGGTGGCATCGCTGGGCGTTTCGCGGAGCGTCACGTAAAAGTACTTGGAGAGTTTCATGGTCTTTCCTTTATAGACAAAGTCTGTGGGAATTTTCAAAAATCCCTATCGTGGGCTAAAAAATAGTAAATGGGTGGCCTGCTTTGCGCTTTTTTGCTAAATTTGGCGGTAAGAAAATGGCGCTTTGCCACTTTTAGTTCTAACTAGAGGTCTAAAGAATGAAGTCTAAAATTTTTGCTTTTGGTGCCTGCGCTTTGGCTCTGACAGCCTGCGATATGCCTGGCGTCTCTAAACAGGCTGCAATCGGTCCTAATTCTACGGATGATCAGAAATTTGCCTACATGTTGGGTGCCCAGTTCGGTGGCCAGAACTTTACCATGATTCCTCGCCAGGTCGGTGCGGAACTGTACGAAGACGAAGTGGTTCAGGGTATTTACGACAATATCAAGGCCGAGAAAGATACCAACTTCAAGATGCAGATTCCGGCTGATTCCATGCAGGCTGTTGGGGCACGTTTCTCTACAAAGGCCCGTGAGCGAATTGAAAAAACTAAGCCTGATAGCGCCACTATTGCCAACGTTATTCAAGGCGATCACCTGAAGATGCAGGCCTACATGGATTCCGTGACCAAGGCCATGCCTATCGAAGCGGCCCCTGTCCCCACCAAGGCTCCTGTGAAGCTGGGTGCAGATGCCAACGACAACCAGAAGTTCTCTTACATGATTGGTGTGCAGTTTGGTGCACAGTTCCAGTCCATCGGTCGCCAGTTCGAAACGGAATTCGATGTTGACTATTTTGTTATCGGCGTTCGTGAAGCCGCAGCCAAGGTCCGTGACACCACTAAGACGTTGACTTTGCCCGACGATTCCTTGAGGGCTGTGGGTGAACGCTTCAACGAGAAGATGAAGACCATCCGCGAAGCTGCTATCAAGAAGCAGCAAGAAGAACAGGCCAAACTGGAAGCGGAAGTTGCCGAACTGAAGGGCGAAACCCTGGCCAACGGCATGCCTGCAAAGATTAACTTCAAGGTAAAGGCCACCGGTATTTCTACCAAGGCTGCAAATTTGGAAGCCTACGCCGGCAAGCCTTTGCTGATGTTCTATTTCTCCGCTACTTGCGGTCACTGCGCCCATGCCGCTCCCCAGTTGGTGGAAATTGCCAAGGAATTCAACCCCAAGGGTCTGACCTCTGTGGCTGTTGCTAGCGGTGGAAACAACAAGCCCGGCATTCGTCGTTTCTCTGACGACTCCAAGCTTGATGAAGCCTTTGACGTGCTGTGGGACGAATCCCGCCAGTTCGGTGAACTTTACAGCGATGGCTACGTTCCCAAGGTCTACCTGGTGAACCCCGACGGTTCTTATAAGCTCTACGCCGCCTTCGAGCGCGAGAAGGAAGACCTGAAGAAGGAAATCGCGGAACTCCTGGCTGGTAAGCCTGTAGAATGGAAGGTGGAGGCACCTGCTGTCGACACTGCAAAGGTCGACACTCCGGCCGTCGCTCCTGCCGCACCGGCTCCTGAAGCACCTGCAAAAACTGAAGCTAAGCCTGCTAAGTAAATGACCTCCTTTGACGTCGTTGTCGTCGGTGGCGGCCATGCCGGCATCGAGGCGACCCATGCAGCCTGGAAACTTGGCGTAAAGACCGCCATGCTCACGATGGATATAAATGCCATCGGACGCATGAGCTGTAACCCTGCCGTAGGTGGGGTGGCTAAGGGACAGATTGTTCGCGACATCGACGCATTAGGTGGCTTGATGGGACTCCTGACTGACAAGGCAGGAATCCAGTTCCGCATGCTCAATATGAGCAAGGGGCCGGCCGTATGGGGCCCCCGCGCTCAGTGCGACATGAAGTACTATAGCGAAGTAGCCCGGGAGACGATTACAGGCCTTCCGGGACTCACTGTAATCCAGGGAGAACTCGCTGCTTTTGAACGCTTGCCCGATGGTCGCCTGGAACTTACCCTCTTGAGTGGGGAACGCTACGAGACTCGTGCCCTAGTGATTACCAGCGGAACCTTCCTCGCTTCCCGCATGTTTACGGGTCTTGATACCAGCATCGGTGGACGAGTAGGGGAGCCTAGTGCCGATAAACTTTCGGAATGCCTCGCTAAGAATGGCATCCGTCTTCGTAGGCTCAAGACAGGCACCCCAAGCCGCTTGGATCCGGACACTATTGATTTTGGTGAATGCGAAGTCCAGCATGGTGACGAGAATCCATGGCCTATGAGCGACAGGCATCACAATCCTGTCCGCAATGACTGCGTCTGCTGGATTACCCGCACGAACCTCAAGACCCATGAGATTTTACGGAGCGGTTTCAAGGATAGTCCCATGTTCAGTGGTCGTATCCACGGCAAGGGACCGCGTTACTGCCCCAGCATCGAAGATAAGATCAACCGCTTTGGCGACCGGGATGGTCATCAACTCTTTTTGGAACCGGAGCAGGCTGATATCGGACGAGTTTATATCAACGGTTTCAGTTCCAGCTTGCCAGCGGATATCCAGCTGGCTGCCATCCACACCATACCGGGGCTTACCCGCGCCCGCGTTCTGCAAATCGGCTATGCGGTGGAATACGACTCCGTGGATGCCACCCAGCTTTACCCCACGCTGGAATGCAAGAATGTACCGGGACTCTATTTTGCGGGCCAGGTCTGCGGGACCAGTGGCTACGAGGAGGCCGCCGGACAGGGCCTTATGGCAGGCATCAACGCCGCCCTCAAGGTCAAGAACGAACCACCCTTCATTCTGGGCCGTTCGGACAGCTATCTGGGCGTGATGCTCAACGACCTGGTGACCACTCTGCTGGACGAACCTTACCGTATGTTCACCAGCCGCGCCGAATACCGCCTGTTCCTCCGCAGCGACAATGCCGAAACCCGCCTCAAGGAACGGGCCCACCAGATAGGCATGCTTTCCGATGAGGATTACGCCGACTGGCAAGGCCGTCTTAAAGCGATGGGTGAGGTCCGCTCCTTCTTGGAAGCGGAATCTGCCACTCCGGAACAGGCCAACCAGGTTCTTGCGGAGGGCGGTCAGGCTTTGGCCAATACCCGTACCCGCTGGATAAACGTGCTTCGCCGTCCGGGAATAGACCCCGAGCAGCTTTTCCGTGTGGCTATGCCAGAACGGAATATTCCTCGCCGTGACCAGTGGTTCATGTACGCCGAAGAGATTTATGCTGGATTCCTGGATAGGCAGTCCCGTGAAATCGAGGAACAGAAGAAGATGGAGTCGGTTCGGCTTCCCGACGACCTTGATTTTATGCAGGTCTCGGTTATCAGCATTGAGAGCCGCCAACGCCTTAATTCTTTGAAGCCCATGACCTTAGGGCAGGCGTCCAGGGTCCCTGGAGTGCGTCCTGCCGACATAACCATGCTCTACCACTGGCTGGAAAACCATCGTTTTTCATAATTTTTTGTGACGATTTTCTAGAAGGGCCGTATTTTTACTATCTTTGGCCCGTCAAGTTCACATTTTTCCAAGAGGTCTATTATGGCAGAAGAAACAGAAGTCAAAACACAAGAAACTAAACCTCAGGAAACAAAATCCCAAGAAAAGTCTCAGGAAAAGAAGGCTCCCGCTGCCGCCGCCAAGAAGAAGCGCCCTGCCGGTGCAAAGCGTAAGGGTGCTCCGGCCCCCGCAGCCAAGAAGCCTTCTGCATTTAGTGATTCTCTGGAAGAACGTTTCCCCGCCCTCGCCGCCAAGCTCAAGAAGCAGATTGAGGACGGTATCAAGCAGAAAATCAAGGATGCCCAGAACGACCCCAAGGTCAAGGCTGCGTCCAAGAAGTTCGCTTCTAAGTAATAAGGTTCTTGTAGAAAATGAAAGACTCCCGCAAGGGAGTTTTTTGTTTTATGGAACATTTTCTATATTTGTATACGATGAAATTACCCGTGGTGTGTATTATCGGACGGCCCAATGTCGGGAAGTCCTCTCTTTTTAACCGGATTTTAGGCCGTAGGGCGGCTGTGGTTTCTGACCGTGACGGCGTTACTCGCGATAGGCATTATCAGAATGCAAATTACAAGGGCCATGAATTTACGGTGGTAGATACCGGCGGATTCTTGCCCGACGACACCATTGATGTTTTGGCCGATAGTGTCCGCACGCAGATTTTTAATGCCGTCGAGGAATCCGACCTGGTTCTTTTTATGGTGGATGTCCGCGTGGGCATTACCAAGCTGGACCAGCAGTTTGCTAGGCTGATCCGCAAGCTGGATAAGCAGGTGATTTTGGTGGCCAACAAGAGCGAGAACCTGGGCGACCGTCAGGAAAGTTACGAGTTCCTGAAGTTGGGTTTTGGTCAGCCCCGTACCATTAGTGCTCTGACAGGCTACGCTTGCCTTTCTTTGATGGACGAAATCATTGCAGTGCTCCCCACACCTGTGCGTGGTGAACGTAAAGAAGAACGCCCCATTCGTTTTGCCATTCTCGGCCGCCCCAATGCAGGTAAGAGTACCTTGCTGAACCGCCTGATGGGCGAGGAACGTGCCGTAGTTTCCGACATTCCAGGCACCACCCGCGATTCTATCGACTGTTCCTTTACCGTGAATGGCCAGAAGTTTGTGGTCACCGATACGGCAGGGCTTCGCAAGAAGGCCAAGGTAGACGACGAGGTAGAGATTTTCAGCAACATGCGTACCATGGAAAGCATCCGCCGTTCAGACCTGTCTGTTCTTTTGGTGGACTGCACCCGTGGCCTGCAGGTTCAGGATTTTCGCATTATTACCGAAATCCGTAAGGCGGGGAAAGGCCTGATTCTCGTTTTGAATAAGTGGGATATTTTGCCCGACAAGACGGAAAAGTCCTTTGACCGCATGGTCAAGGAAATGCTGGAACGGGAACCCATGCTAGAATACGTGCCAATCCTTTCCATTAGCGCTAAGGAAGGGCAGCGCATTAACCGGGTGATTCAGGCTATCCAGACAGTGTATGCCAACTGCCGCCGTGTGCTTGGCCGTGACCGTGTGGCCGAAAGCTTTGCGAATTTCTTGCAAGAAAAGGCTCCCCCCAGCCACAACGCTCGTGTGGTGGCCTTGACTCGAGCTTGCCAGATTCTGGTGGAACCTCCTGTGATTGCCATCGAGACTCGCACGCCGGAATTGGTAGACGAATCTTACAAGCGTTACCTGCTTAAAAAGTTTTATGAAGAATTTCAGTTGCAGGGGGCACCCCTCCGCCTGAATTTTGACCAGAAGTTAACCCTTAGAAAGGACGAAGAACTTGAACAGTTTGCTGAGTCTTCCGATAGCGTACTTGTTGGGGTCGATCCCAAGCGCAATTTGGATAGCAAAAATCGCGAAAGGTAAGGATTTCGACATCCGGAACTACGGTTCCAAGAATGCGGGTCTCACCAACACGTTCCGCGTGCTGGGCTGGAAGCCTGCACTTCCGGTAGTGTTCCTGGATTTGCTCAAGGGCTTCTTTGGCCCCTGGATTGCCATGCAGTTGTGCGAAACTGAGGCCGACAAAGCTTGGGTGCCGCTGGTGGCAGGCTTGCTGGTGATTCTGGGACACAGCTTCACTTGCTTTGCGGGTTTCCGCGGAGGCAAGGGCGTGCTTGCGGCTCTCGGTGTTTTCTTGGCCCTTTGCCCATTTACAGCTCTTGCTGCCTTTGGCGTGTGGATTGTTCTTACGGTTTCTACCAAATATGTCTCTGTAGGAATACGGTTTCTACCAAATATGTCTCTGTAGGAAGCATCGGTGCTTGTATTGCCCTCGGTGCTTTTGCGGTGATGGGCTACCTGAAGTTGCCTTTCCCGCCAGACAAAATCAACCTGGGACTGATGATTACCTGCCTTATTGTGGCGGTTTTCGTGATTGTGAAGCATAAATCCAACATTAAGCGGCTTTTGAACGGCACTGAGAATGGATTTGGCAGCAAGCGCAAGACTCCGAAGGCTTAATTATTGTAGATTGTAATGGAGTGAAAGTCGGTGTCATTCTGAGCGCAGCGGAGCGGAGTCGAAGAATCCAAAAAAAGACCCATTCGACTTCGCCACGAAGTGGCTTCGCTCAGGGTGACACGCGAGAGATTAGGAATGGTACTATGAAGGTTACAGTATTAGGAACGGGCGGCTGGGGACTTTCCCTTGGCCAGGTAGTTTACGAAAACAAGAACGACGTGATGTTCTGGACCAACTCCCAGGCCGAAGTGGACCTGCTTTCCACGGAACACCAGTACAAGGACAAATTGCCGGGAGTGATTTTCCCTGAAGATTTCAAGTATACCACCGATATGAACGCCGCCCTGGAAGGTTGCGACATGGTTCTGATTGTTGTGCCCTCCCAGTTTATGGGCGGCGTGGCCAAGAATCTTGGCAAGTGGACGCCGGCGAAGGGCAAGGAGCCTGTGGTGGTCTGTGCTACCAAGGGTATCCTCGAAGGCACGAACCAGCTTATGAGCGAAGTGCTTTTGGAGAACGTTCCTTGGCTTACCGACGACAAGATGGTGGCTTTCAGCGGACCTTCCCATGCC
>CACZII010000033.1 GCA_902781185.1 Fibrobacter succinogenes | reverse complement strand
CCTGGATAAAAATATTTTACGGAATTGCAACACATACAAAAAAGGCTCGCGGGTGCGAGCCCTGTGTTTTAGTGTTAGGTGTTCCTTACGGAGTGGCGGGATCAGCGTCCTTTACGCAACGGATGCGTCCGTCAGCAGAAGTATTCCATCCAGTATATTGACTGGGCTCTTTTAAGCTATAGAGGTGGGCATAATTATACCCTGCTCCATAAATATCAACAAGATGGTTTGTTGACGTCAAATATTCATCTTCTTCGTTAATCGCATAAGTGCCATAAAAAACCATGTTGAACCCCATTATATCCTTCCCCTCATCTTTATTGTTCTTTGGACTCCAGAGGGCGCTAATAACAGTCAATGGATTGGGATTATCCGTTAAATTAATCTCTCCACTGACAATTTTAAATAGCTCTCCCCATTCTTTTATTGTTGGAATACGCCAGCCGTCGTCGCTAGGACAGACAGAGGTTCTCTCTGCAAAGGTATATTTCAGGCCATATTCACAAACGCCTGTTGTTCCCAAGCAAGTGGTTTTGGCTGTTGCAAACCTTAAATCATCGGTCATCCACACCTTGCCGCCAATGGTAAGGGTTCCGTAAGTCACGCTCTTGGTATTGTATGTATCTGTACGTGTGTCGACATACGTGCCCTTTGTTGTTTCTAGACTATTTAGATAATCTAGCCACTTGGTAGCTGTATAATCATCACACATGCCATAATCTCCAAATTGATATACGGAGAACTGGTTTTCATGCGTACCAACATCCGTACCGCCAACGGCCTCTACGTATGCATACTTTGCACTGGTAATGACCTTATCGAAATCAACACCTTCGGCTACAGGTTCAAAGTCTCGCCAGAACAACTGTACCATAGTGTCTTTTACAACATCTCCATCCTTGGTCGCAGGCAGAGCCGCCTTCAAGAAACCGGTATTGCCTTCAATAAGCAGGTTCATTTCTTTTTCGGAAGAATAGGTCAGGCAAACGCCCGCCCTACCGCCGATATTGGTACCTGTAGAGTTGTATGTAAACTTAACTCCTACGAAAGGCCGGTACTTGTCGGCAGTGACAGTTTGCTCTTCTTTTACCACAACACTTGCCTTACCTTTAATCTGGGCATCATCCCTATACAAGGATGCTCGTGTCACAGTAGAGTTTGCGCCTGCAACATCTTCAGCGAAACGAACCAGATCGCCACTGGCCTTATCACCAAATTGATCATTGTATAATGTATAAACAGCATTGTTATTGTAAGTGATTTGGCCTATGTTTTTAAGAGGGTTCCACTTGTAGCTGTTGTAGTTGTTCGCCTTCGTAAGCGCCTTCACGTAGGTGCTGTCTCCGCAGTCATAAATCATGTAGTCGAGTCCAGCGTTCTTGAGCTTGCAGCGGTCGGTGTCCCACGTGGGGGTAGAGCCACTAAAGCTGCTACCGTCGGAACCCTTGCCGCCCTTGTCGCCTTGGTCGCCGGTACCGCCGTCGGAACCCTTGGCTCCGGTCTTGCCGTAGTTCAGGGTACCCGCGACTTCGCCGTTGCAGGTGATTTCGACGCCGCTTTCGTCTTCGAGTTCGCTTGCAGACTTGCCCTCGGCTCCGCCCTTGGAAAGGTTTACCCACTTTTCGGCGGTGCAGATATAGAGTTCCTTGGAACTGGTGATGGTGGCGAACATACCCTCGTAGCCCTTGTCGCATTCGGGGAATGCGTCTTGGTTGGCGTAGGCCTGGGTGGTTACGGGGCTGTTGTCGGTGACGTCATCGCCGCAGGCCGCAAAGAATAACGCAGCGGAAGCGGCAATACAAATGTTTTTCATATTAAACCTTTTCATGTGTTAGTCCTCCTTAGCCTGGTCTTGTACGCAACGGACGGCAATTCCTCCATCAGCTATTGCCAAGTAGCCAGTGCCTCTTATTTCATCAAGAGACATGTCCATGGTGTATACGTTTGCATTGTCTTTCTGAGTGGAAGACAAAATGCCGAAGTAAATATCAGCCGAAGAGCGAGTTGTATAATTTGAAGTAAAGCCGTTAAAGATTGCAGAGAATCCAAGCAAATTTTGGTCGTCTTCACTAAATGCGCCTAGGGATTGCCTTGTTACCTTGGGGTACTTGGAACCGTAAGAGGCAACGTCTATGAGTTTATTTATTTCTGCCTGGCTAGGCAGGTGCCAGCCGTCGGGGCAGATGCCCTGAACAGGAGCGACTGCAGCGCAGGTTGTGCCTTTACCGCACGCATTGTAGCCTGGGTCCGTAGACTCCTTTTGACCATACTGAGATGCGCTATCCATGGCGGCCGCCCAGCTATAGAGACAGCCCATGGCCTTTTCTTCGGTGGGAGCATCTGCCGCAGGGCAGAGAGCCATAGGAGAACCGTGGGTCTCCGGGTCATCATCTCCGTCATCGGCTGTGTACGGATACGGGAAACGCAGATTCTCGGCCATCCACACCTGGTCGCCAATCTGGACCGTCTGGTATGTTTCGGGATTATCTGGGTCTACGCGGCCGTCTACCAGGTTCGCGCTAGGCTTCTTGAGATCCTTTATCTTGGACTTGACTACATCAAATGTTTCGCCGCTGCAGTGGCCATAGGGTCCGAATTCGTAGATGGCAAACTTGTTCGTGTAGGTGCCAGTGTCAAGGCTGCCTACCGCCTTTACGAAAACCATTTGTGTGCTTGAGATAATGTTCTTCACATTCTCATTTTCGTTATCGGCGACAAACTCGTTGGCGAAGATGTTCACCGTGGTTTCCTTGGATGCGGCCTTGAGCTTTACGCGGGCAAACTTTACAGGAGATGTCCTATTGCCCAGCATCAGCTCCATTTCCTTATCGGCAGTATAGGTGATGCATAGACCGCCCATACCAGCGACATTCCTTTGATAGCCCGAATTGTATACAAATCCGACACCCACCATTGGTTCTATAGGGTAATCTTCGCTAACATTGGTAGCCCCTTCCGAGACGGTGAGGCTAGCTGTGCCTCCGATGGCAAAGGCCTTCTTTAAATCTGCCGTTGACACATCTTGTGAAGCATTCAAGTCGTCGCCCGTCAAGCTCGCAAGCGAAGCTTTGGACTTGCCGTCAGAGGATTCGAGGAGGAGCATCCGGATTTTCCCTTGCGAATAGCCCGGCGTAGTCTCTAGGTTGAGAGCGTTCCAGGTCTTTATGCTTGACGTTCCGTAAACGTCACGCACATAGGAACTGTCGCCGCAGTCATAGACAACGTAGTTGAGACCGGCATCTAGCACGGCGCAGTCGCCTGTAGGCAGGGTCAGGTCACGGCCATTGCTTCCGCTGGCGTCGGAGCCCTTTTCACCGACCAGACCGTCGGGGCCCTTGAGGCCCTTGTCGCCGGTATCGCCCTTATCGCCGTTGGTGACCACCGCCACGGAGTCGCCGCCGCAGACCACCTTGTAGCCCTTCTTGCTGGAAAGTTCTACGGTGGAGCAGGCGAATTCACCGTCTTCGCTGACGGCGGAGGCGTTGTTCACCAGGCTGTTCCAGGAACCTTCGGAGCACACGTAGACTTCTTTTTTGGAAGGAATGGTGGCAAATGCACCCTCGAACTTTTCGGTACACTGGTCGTTGGTAATGTCGTCGCCGCAGGCCATCAACAAGACTAGAGACGAGAGACTAGAGACGAGAGAAAGTTTTTTCATAGTAATCTTTTTCATTGTTCAGCCCTCCTTATTTAGCCTTGTCCTGGATGCAGCGGATGGCGCGTCCGCTTGTTTTGATAAAGCTTGAAGAATAAGCCTTTATGTTGTCCCTACCCAGACCATGGGCATACGTTGCGTCTTCATCCTCAGATGTCCACATGAAGAAGTAATCTGCGGTTGCGTTATCCACGATTGTTTCTAAATCGGACGTCCAGCCAGTTGCGTTTGCAGAAAATCCCAGCCAATTGAATCCGCTTGCGGGGTCACCAGTTAGGGCACGTGCGGTTATTATCGGGTATTTCTCAAGATAGCTGCCGAAATTACTTAGCAAGACATCGACTTCCGTTTTGCTTGGCAGGTGCCAGCCGTTGGGGCAGATGCCTTGGACGGGAGAGGTCGCAGTGCAAATTTTGCCGTTACCGCACACATTGTAGCCCGGGTCCGTAGATTGCAGTTGGTTGAGCCTTCCTGCACTGTCCATGGCGGCTGCCCAGCTGTAGAGACAACCCTTGGCGGCCATTTCCTCCTCTGTTGCGGGGCAAAGCATCATGGGATCACCGTTATCGGTTTCCGGGTCGCCGTCGCCATCGTCGGACTTGAAGGGGTAGAGTTTTCGTAGGTTCTCGGCCATCCACACTTGGTCGCCGATTTTCACCGTATTGTAAGATTCGTTCATGCCATCGCGGGTATCCACCAGTGGGGAGCTGGACTTCTTGAGGCTTGATAACTCGGATTTGATTGCTTCGTATGTGTCACCGCTGCAGCGGCCGTAGGCGCCAAATTCGTAGATGGCGAACTCGTTCTCGTATTCGCCTTCTTCGAGGCTACCTACCGCCTTGATGAAAATCACATTGATTGAACTGAGAATATCTGTCACCTTCGCGTCGGCACTGTCGGCCTTGAAGTCGGTGGGAAGAATGTTCACTGTGGTGGCCTTGCCAGAGGCGTTAAGCGGAACACGGGCCACTTTTGACTCGCTTTGGCCGAGGACGATGAGTTCCATTTTCTGCTCGGCTTCGTAGGTGAGGCAGAATCCGCCCAACGGATAGGCGTTCGTTGGATTTTTGAGAATCATCTCCATGCCGACCAGTGGTTCTATTACTACGTAGTAGGTAGGGGGTGCTTCGCTTTCGACTTTGAGCTTTGCCTGAGCCCTGATGGCGAAGTCCTTTTTGAGCCTATCGGTGGTTATTATGTCGTCGGTTTCAGTCCAGACGCTATCGCCATTCCAAAGGAACTGTCCGTAGGCCTTGGAGGATCCGAGGGAAGCCAAAAGGAAATAACTAGTGAGGTCCGTCCCGGCCTTGTTCTTGATGGCTGCTTCCATATTCAGGCCGTTCCAAGTTTTCAGGTCGGCTGTATAACCTTTCAGGTTTTCGAGGTATTCCTCGCCGCCGCACTTGTAAAGAGTCACGTCGTAGCCCATATAGGTCACGGAGCAGTCGGTTTCGTCCAGTTTCAGGTCTTTACCGCTGGAGCCGGTGCCGTTGGAGCCCGGATCGCCTTGTTCGCCCTGACCGCCCTGCTTACCGGGGTTACCCTCGGGGCCTTTTTCGCCGTTCTTGAGGGTGGCAATCTTTTCGCCCGAGCATATGATGGTCACACCGCTCTTGTCTTCGAGGGTCTTGGCGGTGCAGCCGGATTCGTTGGTAGAATTGCCCGAACTGTCGGTAGAGGTCTGTATGGTCTTGGCTACGTTCTGCCAGCTCCCTTTGTTGCAGACCAAGATTTGCCCCTTGGAGGGGATGGTGGCGAGCATGCCTTCGTAGCTGTCGTCGCACTTGGGCAACGAGTCTACGTTGTCGGCGGAACTTGCCTTGATAATGTCGGTGTTGGTGGTCTCGTCACCGCAGGCGGTCATGAGGGCCGTCAACCCTGCGGCGAGACCCAGGGCCAAAAACCGTTTTTTCATATTGTTCTCCTTGTTTGATTTTGGGAGGAAATGTAGGAAAAGCAGGATAATGCGGAACAAATGTTCTCGCTTTTTGCACGGGATAGGGAGATGCCCGCCTTCGCGGGCATGACAACGTAAACAAATATTTACAAACGAGAAGGGAGGCAAGGAGATGCCCCCCGGAACTAGTCCGGGGCAGGCTCTTCAAGCCGGGCATAACAAGTACTACTTTCGGGCGGCGTGCATCTTTTTCTTGCACTCGTACATGGAGGCGTCGGCGCTATGGAGCATCTCGTCCATGTCTTTGTAAACCTCGCCGGAATAGGCGATGCCGTAGGCAAAGGAGACCTTTTGGTCTACGATAGTGATGTCGCCTACTGCCTTCTGCATGCGTTCTGCACAGATCAGCGCACCGGGCTTGTCGGTGTCGGGGCAGAGCACCATGAATTCATCGCCACCCATGCGGAACAGCACATCGGATTCGCGGAGCAGGTCTTTGCAGGCCTTGACCACCGAGCGAAGCAGCAGGTCGCCAGCCTGGTGGCCGAACTTATCGTTGACTGTTTTGAGGCCGTTCAGGTCGAAGTAGACCATGGAAAAATGGGTGCCGTAGCGTTTACTGCGGGAGAACCATTCACGGAGGGTGTAGATGGCATGCCTGCGGTTGTAGCACTGGGTCAGGTCGTCGGTAAGGGAGATATCGCGCAGGTACTTGAGGGTGCGGCAAAGGCGGATATGCACGTTGATACGGGCCAGCAGGATTTCGGTGGGCGAAAGCTTGCACACGAAGTCCGACGCCCCCGCATGGAACCCCTTGGTAATACTGTCGGAGTCTTCGCGGCTGGTGAGGAATATGATGGGCAGGTCGTCTAGGGCATGCCTCTCGCGGATGCGCAGGCACACCTCGTAGCCGTTTAAGCTGGGCATGTTGATATCCAGGAGCACCAGGTCGAAAACGTCTTTCTCCAGCAGGGCCAGGGCCTCTTCGCCGGAGGTGGCGGAAACCACGCGGTAACCTACCTGGGTCAACAGTTCCCTGTTCTTTTCCAGGATTTCGGTGCTGTCGTCAACGATGAGAATCTTTTCTTCTATCATGCTCTCCCCCTATAGAAATTCCAGAGTTGGTGCCTTTTCGATTAGGCCTAGCTTTGCGGCGTAACTGAAAAAGACCTCCAGGGAATCTTTCCTTTCGTCCGTAAAATGATAATCTATAATTTTATAGTAGTCCAGGACCGATTTTTTGTCTAGATTCATGGGAAATCTGGAAATCCAGCGGTCCAGGGCGGCAGCAGGGTCGGCCCGGAATGCCTCGATACTTCGTTCCGTTTCGTACAGGTAGTTCTCTAGAATAGGTCGAAGTTCCGCCCCCAAGGCTGCTTTCTCGATAATCCACGCCCCGAAGACGAAGGGCGTGCCCTGCCAGTCTTGCCAGAGGGTCCCTAGGTCGTAGCTGTAGGCAAAGCGGTTCCGTTCTGTCTCTTCTAGCGCCAGGTCGCCTATGAGCAGGCAGGCGTCGTCGCCTGGTTCTGCGGCAAGCCCCTGAATAAAGTGGGGCTGCACCCGGTAGCGCTCTTGGAGCAGTATCTTCAGCAGGGCCACGGAGGTCTGGCTCTGGGAGGTGAGCCGTACCATTTTTCCGCCAAGGTCTTCGATAGGGAACCTGGAAAAGAGCTTTACGGAGCGGACCTCGAAGGAACAGGAGGTGCAGAGCCTGGGCGACAGAACAAAGGCCCCCGGTTTCTGCGCAAAGGTGATAGAGGAGGCTGGTGAGAGGTGGATGGTGCCGGCCCTGAGCCCCCTGCTGTGCTCGCTGGGCGGGCCGTCTACGAAGCGCACATGGGGGAATTCGTGCTCGCGGCCCAAAAAGCCATGAAAGAATGGCGCACAGACCAGAAAAGGAATTCGACCTACCAATAAATCCATGAAAAAAAATTAACTTTTGCCCGTGGTGTTTTGTAGGCCACGAAACAATAAACTGAAAATAAAAGATAATGGCTAAGGAATAATGGCTGTATTTCACGTGAAAAAGACGTCCCTGGGCGAAGACAAGACCAGTCTCGTGTTCAAGGGCAAGATAGTCGAAGGCCCTGTCAGCAAGGGCATGACCATGGAAATCCCGGTAACGGGCGAGACCGTTATCAAGATGAAGATTTACGACGTTGTCCAGTTCGAGAAGCAGAAGGACGAAGAGAAGAAGGTGGGCCTGGTGGTGGACTTTTACAACCTGCCCGATGACCTGGAAGTGGTCCAGGACCTGAACATCGCCGACGAAGACCTGAACATCGTGAACGAATAATTTCTGCTGTCAATTCCGGCGGCTTAACCAACAGAGAAAAAGATGAATAAAGAAAGGCTACGGGGAGTGAATTTGGGTGGCTGGTTCAGTCAGGTTGACTGTATCGAAGAAAAGGATCCCGTAGGTTTTCCGGGGCTGGTGCCCCACATCAAGACTTTCCTAGGGGTGGAAGATTTCAAGCGCATCCGAGAGGCGGGGTTCAACCACGTGCGACTGCCGGTGGACTACTTCAACCTGTTCAAGGGCGATGCGCTGACTCCTGACGACGAAGTTTTCGGGCTTTTGGACAAGGCCCTTGCCGACATCCAGGCTGCAGACCTGGACGTAATTTTGGACCTGCACAAGTGCCCCGGCCACGACTTTCATCTGGGATCGTACCAGGAACAGGCCTTTTTCACGGACCCTGCTGCCCGCAAGGACGCCTGCAAGGTCTGGGCCTACATGGCCGAACGTTACAGTAACCAGTCCCGGGTGATGATGGAGCTTTTGAACGAGCCCGCAGGCAGCGACTCCAAGGTCTGGGACAAGGTGAAGGATGAACTTTTCTGGGCTATCCGCAAGCATGCCCCCAAGAACACCATCGTGGTGGGCAGCAACAAGTGGAACAGCGCCAGCGAATTCCGGTTCCTGACCCCCATGGACGACGACAACGCCATCTACAGTTTCCACACCTATACGCCGGTAACGTTCACTCACCAGAAGGCCGCCTGGATCCAGGACCCGTTCTTCCACATTGAACGCCCCTGGCCCGGTGACTACGCGGCACCTACTGGAGATGCGGCAACCCGCCTGAATGTGGAATACGGTGTGTGGGACAAGGCCCGTCTGCAGGCGAGCATCCAGAATGCCCTGGATTTCCGCGCCAAGTACGACCTGCCGGTAAGCTGCAACGAGTTCGGCGTGTACGTTCAGGTGGCCCGTCAGTACCAGCTGGCTTGGATGCGTGACTTCTTGGATATCTTGCGGGAAGCCGACGTGGGCTACAGTTACTGGAACTACAAGAACCTGGACTTTGGTCTGGTGTCTAAGGGCGAGTCGCTGCACGATAGCCTTGCGCAATACAACAATCCCGATCGGCTCGATAAGGAGCTGATGGATATGCTTGCCCGCGGGTAAGGTAACGACTTGGAAAGGAGATGCCCGCCTTCGCGGGCATGACAAAAGAGAGTGCGGGCGTGATAGCATTGCTCAGGACGAGCATGACAGTGGGGCGCAATTAAATTTCTATGAGAATGCCGGCCTGGACGTAGGCGTAACCCTTGCCTACATGGTCCAGGAACTGGTAGCCACCCATGAGCAGAATAGAGGAGTAGTCTCCGTTCTTGATGTCGACTCCGCCACCGGTTCTCCAGAAGAGCTGGTGGTCGCTTCCGATAAGGTAGCCTATGTCTCCCGTGGCGACAGGCAGAACCTGGCTCCCGATGGGGAGGCGTATCCAGAGACTTGCGCTGAGGGGCACTAACGAGACGTTGTCGATTTCCTGGTAGCCGCTGCCCACACCGACGAATAGCATTTGGTCGATGCGGTACCAGAGGTGGCCGTAGATGTTCAGGTTGAACTCGGTGATTTCGCTGACGTGGTTCACCACGCCCGCCTGCACATCCATGGTAAAGGCGTTCGCCGGTATGACGGTGAATGCGAGGGCGAACAGGATGGCGGTCAGGATGCGTTTCATATTGCTGCGATTAAATGTAGTTTAAAATTTGGTTTGAGATTGCTTCACATTCCACATTTCACACTTCACATTTCACACTGCTTCCTACTCGTCGGAGCGGGCTTCGCGGGCCCAGCCTCCGGACTTTTCCTTGCCGAAGGATAGGACGAATCCCTTGAGCATGGCCATGTTCATGGACAAGAAATAATAGGCGCCGGGAATAATCTTGAATAGCCCCGTTAGCAAAAGGGCGATGATGATGCCCAGCGAAATCCGGTAGGGATTATAGTACCAGGCTAGGGGAATGTTCACCAGGAGCAGCAATATGAAGATATGGGGCGAGAACCAGCGTAAAATCTTGTGCGAGAAGAACAGGTAGCAACGCAGGGGCCTGAAGGGATTCAGGAGCGGCAGGTAAGAAAGCAGATAGTTGAAGTTGGCACGCCCGATACGCACCTTGCGGCGGTATTCGCCCGTGGTCTCCTTGGAAGTCTGCTCCGTACCGATGGCGCTAGAAATGAAGGTGCTGTAGTAGCCCTTCTGCAGGATTTTCGTGGTGACGAAAAAGTCGTCCATGACGCTTTTCTTGGTGGGCAGGTCGGTGTAGAGCTCCTTGCGGATGGCATACAGGGCGCCGTTTCCGCCGATAAGCAGGTCCATCATGCCTTCGAATTTCTTGATTTCGGATTCCAGGTCCCAGTAAGCACTTTCGCCACGGCCCAGTTCAGAGCCGCTCTTGTCGGTAAGGATCAGGTGCCCGCAGGCGCAGCCGTTCTTCTTGTCTTTGAAGGGGTCGATAAGCTTGCGGACCACGTTGGGGAAAAGGATGGTGTTGGCGTCGCAGAAAAGCAGGATATCGCCGGTGGCATGCTTGTGCAGACGGTTCAGCATGGCCGCCTTGCCGGCGTTCTGGGGGGCCTTGACGAGGGTGATGCCCTGGTCCTTGTAGCGTTCCACGATTTCGGCGGTCCTGTCGGCGGAGCCGTCGTCGCCGATGAGGATTTCCAGTTTCTCTTTAGGGTAGTCCAGTTCCAGCAGGTTCTGGATCTTGCGCTCGATGACGGCCTCTTCGTTGTAGGCAGAAATCAGGATGGAAACCTTGGGTAGCTCTTCGCCGCCTTCAGCCTTGCTCCCTTTCCGCTTGAAAATCTCGCTTACAAAGGGGAGTGTGACCGGGAACAGCACATAGCAGTGAACCAGCAGGAACAGCAGCACCCAGTAGGCGATTTGCAAATAGAAAAGTGTCTGCTCGTTCATCGTTTAATCCATTCCTGCTCTTTTTCCAGGAACTTGTCCAGCAGCATCTGCATTTCCTGGGGCGACATGGAATCTGTCACAGTCAATATAGAAAGTCCCTTGGGGGCCACCAGCACAAAGGAGGGGAGAACGTTCAGTTCCCATACCTCGGAGAAGCATTTCTTGGTGGTTTCCCGTTTTCCGTCGCAGAGGATGGGCGTCTCGGAATCTGCGTCCAGCTTGACGGGGTAGAATTTTTTGTTCAGGATGGAGGCCACCGTAGGGTTCATGTAGACGTTCTTGTCCATGACCCTGCAGGGGACGCACCAGTCGGCGTACATGTCCACGAAGATGAGCCTTGGTTCAGCCTTGGCCTTTTCGAGGGCTTCGCTGTAGTCCATCCAGCGTACTAGGGACTGGGGGACAACCGGTGCCTTTCCGGAATTGGGGGCGGCAAAAACCACACTTGGTAGGAGTGTGATGCAGAGAAGGATACAGATGAGGCGGCAGAACACGGGTTAGTCCTCCCCGCGCCTGCGTTTGGGAATGGCCTTGTTCCTGTTGCTCTGTTCTATCAGTGAGTCCAGGCGTTCGATGACAGCTCTCTGGAAGGGAACCCACATGTCCTTGTCGTCTAGAATATCGTCAACCTTCTTGAGAAACTGCCCCCGGCTGTAACCTGCCGAGTCCAGGATGGACTTGCGCTTTGTCCGCACCGTGGGATTGTCCTTGCCGTACATCTGTTCGGCAATCAGCATTTCCGTGTAGGTGTTCACAAGCTTCTGGTCTACGGTGGGCGCCTTCTTTTCGCAACCCGCCTGCAGGCATATCAGTACTGAAAGTCCAAGAATCCAGAGGGTGCGCCGGGCAGCGTTCCCTAATGCTTTGAAATTTCTGGACTGGACGCTGGGCATTTTTAAGGTTCGCTTTCTAAGGCATTCTCGAAAAGGCCTTCTACGTATTCGGCCTTGCTGAAGGGCACCAGCTGGTCAATGCGTTCGCCCATGCCGATCCAGCGGATGGGAATGGAGAGGGAACTTGCGATGGAGAGCACGGCGCCACCGCGGGCTGTTCCATCGAGCTTGGTGACCACAAGGCCGGTGAGCGGGAAACTCTGGTTGAAAATCTTTGTCTGGTTGATGGTGTTCTGCCCAGTGTTGCCGTCTATTACGAGCCACATGTCGTGGGGCATGTCGGGGCTTACCTTCTTGATGACGCGGACAATCTTCTTGAGCTCTTCCATCAGGTAGTCTTTGTTGTGCAGACGGCCTGCGGTATCGATGAGCACCACGTCGCAGCCACGGGCGACAGCCGCATTGCAGGCGTCAAAAGCCACGGCTGCAGGGTCGGAACCTTCCTGGTGCTTCACGAATTCGGCACCGGAACGCTGTGCCCAGGTTTCCAGCTGGTCGATGGCTGCGGCACGGAAGGTGTCACAGGCGGCAATCATCACCTTCTTGCCCTCGTCCTTGAGGCGGGCGGCCAGCTTGCCGATGGTGGTGGTCTTGCCGGCGCCGTTTACGCCTATGACCAGAACCACGTGGGGCTTGCCCTTGAGTTCAAAGGGCGGCGGGTCTTTGAGCAGCCTTTCCGCTTCGCCCCGCATGATGTCCAATACCTGCTCGGTGGTAAGGGACTTGCCTAGGGCCTGTTCGCGTAAGGCGTCGGTCAACAGGAATGCCGCTTCGACACCTACGTCGGCCTTGATCAGGTGCTCCTCGAGTTCTTCGAGGGTATCGTCGGTAATCTTGCCTGCCCCGACAATTCCCTTGAGCTCGCCCACTAGGGCGTCGCGGGTCTTGGCAAGGCCACTCTTGATGGCAGAAAAAAGTCCCATTATACCAGGCTCTCGACCTTGTCGACCAGGCCGTAGGCCTTGGCCTCTTCGGCACTCATGAAGTTGTCGCGTTCGGTGTCCTTGTCGATTTCTTCGATGCTGTGGCCCGAAGTTTCGGCCAGGATTTTTCCCGTGATGCCGCGGATGCGGAGCATCTCTTCGGCCTGAATCTGGATGTCGCTTGCAGGGGCCACTATTTCGCCATGGATGAGGGGCTGGTGGATCATGATTCGGGCGTTGGGCCAGGCGTAACGCTTGCCCTTTGCTCCGGCAGTGAGGAGCACGGCGCCCATGGAGGCGGCCTGTCCGCAACAGACGGTGACCACATCGCTCTTGATGGCGTTCATGGCATCGTAGATGGCAAGACCGCTGGAAATTACACCACCCGGGCTATTGATGAAGAACACGATGTCGTCGTGGTTCAGGGAGTCGAGGTACAGGAGCTGCTTCACGATACGTTCGGCGCTTTCGTCATCTACTCCGCCCCACAAAAAGATGCGACGCTTGGAGGCGAGGAACTCCTCGGCCTTCTTCATCATCTCGGGAACCTGGTTTTCTTTCTTTTCGTTGCAGTCGGCCATAATGAATCCTTTTTGTACGGGTACAATTTAGAAAATTTTTCTAATTCCTATATTTGGCCTATGCCCGCGAGTAACGAAAAATTCCTAGTAGGCTTGGTCAGTCCCGAAGTCCTCTCTGCAATAGAGTCCGACTCCGTGCACCCTGTGTTCCTGGATATAGAGGCCTGCAACGCGCTGGAAATCCGGTACGACTTTTTTGAGCCGCCCCTCTGGAATGGACTTTCGGAGCGTGTCCGGAAGGTGGCGCCCCATGCCATGCAGATAGGTACCATCCGTCTTAAGCGGGATGGCGGGGTTTTTCAAGATGTCCATGCAGGCGAACGACTGCCCCTGTGGAAATCTCTGCTAGAGGCGGAGCAGGCGCCCGAATGGCTGGACCTGGAGCAGGACTGCCTATACGATTACGGGAAGTTGTCTTCTCTTGCTGGTAGCAGGGGTGTGAAGATTCTTGTTTCCCAGCATAATTTTTCTCGGGTGCCTACGGCCCTGGAGTTGCGGGACTTTGCCCGTGATGTCTCTCGCCTGGGTGCCGAAGGCCTGAAGATTGCCGCCATGTGCACTTCTGAAGAGGATTGCGAGCGACTGTACGACTTTGCGCAGAATTTTTCCAATGAGTTCGAGCTGTTCGCCGCTTTTGGCATGGGCGATTCTGGACGGGTGAGTCGGGTCTGGTCCCTGAAGGAGGGGGCGAACCTGACTTATGGGGCTATTGACCGCGTGGCGGCCCCTGGTCAAATTGGTGTCGTTACCATGGCCAAGGCCCTGGAAAAATTGCCGGAGATAAATTCTAGGTTCGAAATGGCCACTTTTTTGGCCGATAATTGACAGTTTTCCTTTTTTTAACCTTATTTTTTGGCAAAAAGGGACCTAAATTTTCTAAATATCTATCTCGTACATAGAGGATAACGTTATGCGTCTTTCTGAACGGTTTGTAGATAATTGCATTTTGATCAATTCTCCTTGCGAAACCAAGGAAGCCATTCTGAACGAACTGGTGGATACTCTTTGCAGCGCCTATAAGCTGGAACATCGCGACGAAATTTTTGAGGCCGTGTGGAACCGCGAGAAGACTCGCTCTACGGGTATCGGATGCGGACTTGCCGTGCCCCACGCAAAGATTGATTATGTGGACCGCATGTGCATGGTGGCCGCCACTGTGGAGAAGGGCCTGGATTTTGAGTCCTTCGACGGTGAACCTGTTTACCTGCTGATTCTTATCGTGAGCCCCGGCAATACTGTCGGACCGCACCTCAAGGCCTTGTCTTCCGTGAGCCGTCTTCTGGCCGATGGCAACGTGCGCAAGGAACTGATTGCCGCCAAGACTCCTGCCGAGTTCTTGACCATACTCCGTAGCGCCGAAGACAAGTACCTGTAGCGTACTGCCCCTTGACAAGGCCTAAGCTGTTTTATATATTTGCACCCACCTCGGACGGTTAGCTCAGTTGGTTTAGAGCGCTGCTTTCACACGGCAGAGGTCACTGGTTCAAATCCAGTACCGTCCACTCGAAAGGCTCTGCTTCGGCAGGGCCTTTTTGTTTTGGGTTGCGAGAGGTGTCGGTTAGACCTGCGAGAAGAACAGGTCCGAAAGGGCAGCCCTGAACTGGTTGATGCGGTCGGCGCTTGGCTCCCGGTGGGGCCAGGTGAAGTTGCTGAGCAGAACCGCTGCCGCTCCCCGCTCGGCGTCGGCCACGATGCTCGCTCCGGTGAAGCCGGTCTTTCCGAATGTGCGAGGGGAGCGGCACTTGCCCATGAAACGCTCGGCGTTCAGTTCCCAACCTAGGGCCGTCTCGGCGCCTACTTCGGGGGCGAAGGCGTTCTGGCTGACCATGTCGAGAAGTCCGGTCGGCGCAACGGTCCGGCCCTCATAGACGCCGTCGTTCAGCACCATCTTTACAAAGCGGAGCAGGTCGGGCACGGTGCTGAACATGCCGGCGGAGCCGACGGGGAAAAGCTTCCGTAAAACCCAGGCGCTTTCGTCGTGGATTTCTCCCTGGATGGCGCGGCCCCGGAATTCGCATTCTTCCGTGGGCATGATCTGTTCCTTGGGGAAACGTTCCAGCGGGTCCCAGCCGGAGCGTTCCATACCGAGAGGTTCAAAGAAGGTCTCGCGCCCCAGTTTCTGGAGGGACTTGCCTGTGAGACGGTTCAGCACGATTCCCAGAAGTACGCTGGCGGGGTTTCCGTAGTTGAAGGCCTTGCCCGGCGCAATCTGGAACTGGTAGCTGTACAGGGCCTCGAGAATCCCTTCGGGCGGGAGTGTGCGGAGGGTCTTCATGGGCACCCGGTAGTCCAGGCTGTGGGTCAGCAGGTGGAAAATGCGGATGTCGTCCCGGTAATTGGTATGCAGTTCCGGAATGAAGTCTATGACCTTGGTGTCTACGTCCAGCTTACCCTGCAGAATGGCGCAGAGGGCAAGGGTCGAGGTGGGGCAGACCTTGGTTAGCGAGGCAATGTCGAAGATGGTATCCGCACTAGTATCCAGCGTGGCGATATGATAGGAACCATTAGGTAAAACGAACCCTGCCACCGCCTTGCTGAAGACGCCTTGTGCTTGGCCCTGCCGCAACAAATTATGGATAGTCTCTTCTTGGAACAATCTCAAATTCCTTTTTACACAAAAAAATTATTGAATTAGAAACAAGCAGGACAAGGCGCGAGCTCCCGTAGCGTACTAAAGCGTACGTGAGGAAGCGAGTAACGCAGTAATGCGCAGTTTATAATTCGATAATCCGATCGTTCTGCAGCAATTGTTCAAAGCTCTGTCTTTCGCGGATAACCTTCAGTTCACCCTTGGTGTACATGGTTTCGGCACCGTTTCGTCAAGATTGCGACCGTCGCGGGCGATGATAGAAATTCCATGATAGCTGCCGTAGAAACTGGGGCGCACCAGGTCGGTAAAGCCAGCGTCTAGCAGGTAGAACAGGTTGTCGCCCTGCTTTTTCACGGCGCGGATTTCGGCCATCAGGTAACCGCTCTCGGCCACCAGGTAACGCCCAGGTTCCACCTCTAGATGTACCTCGTGGCCGATGCTCTGCTGGATACGCTTGCGGGCGTTGTCCCACAGCTCAAAGTAGGCCTTCATGTCGATGCGGTTGCCCTTGTCCTCTTCGTGATAGGGAATGGGCAGGCCGCCCCCTGCACTGATGGTGCGAACATGGCTGCCCAGGCGGCGGCTGGCGTCTACCATGGCGTCGCAGACTTGGGAAAGGTGCTCGAAGTCGGAGCCGGAACCGATATGCATATGGAGCCCTGTAATCCACATGCCGTTATTCTGGGCCAGCTTGATGCAGTCCTTGATCTGCTCGTGCCACACGCCGTGCTTGCTCAATGGACCGCCGGTGTTCACCTTGCTGGAGTGGCCGTGGCCAAAGCCCGGGTTCACGCGGAGGGTCAGTTCCGACTTCACGCCGAAATCGGCCAGCTGCTGGATCATGTCGGGGGAGCCCACGTTCACGGCGATGTTGTGTTCCTTTACGAGTTCGAGAGCGTCTTTGTCAAAGATGTCGGCGGTATAGACGATCTCGGGAGCCTTGCCTTTTTGCTGGCCGCCCTTGAAACCTGCCTTGAGGGCGCGGACGATTTCGCCTGCGGAAACGGCATCTACCACGCCGCCCAGCTTGCGTACAAGCGAAATGATGGAGAGGTTCGGGCATGCCTTCTGGGCAAAGCGGACTGTGTCAAAAACCTGGGTTTCTTTGACGCGCTTCTCGATGGTCTCGCGGTCGTAAATCCAGAGGGGGGTGCCGTACTGTTCGGCGGCCTTTACAAAAACTTCTTCGGGAATAGTGTAATTCATGGGGGGGAATATAGAAAATGGGTATAAGGGACAGGGTCGCTTCGCTTCGGGGTATGTGAAATGTGGGATGTGGAATTTGTGGTGGTATTACACAAAATGAAAAACGCCGGGCGGGATGCCCAGCGCTTTTGCAATAATTCAATAGGCGCGATTAGACGTTCTTGATCTTGTTGTCGCCTTCGTCCCAGTACTGGCCGTCGCAGACAAACTTGTATTCATACTGGCCAGCGTCCAGGGCCACCTTGCCAATCCAGAGACCGGTCTTCTTGTCCTTCTTGAGCATATCCTTGTCGATAGCCCAGTTGTTAAAGGAACCGGCAACGGAAACGGTAGTGGCCAGGGGGCAGTTGGCTTCGAACACCACGGTTACTTTCTTGGAAGCCTTGGGGGCGGCCTTCTTGGCGGCGGGGGCCTTAACGGCAGCCTTCTTTTCGGCGGGCTTTGCAGCCTTGGGGGCGGCAGCCTTAGTGGCGGTCTTCTTGGCCGGGGCGGCCTTTACAGCGGCCTTCTTGGCCGGGGCCTTTGTTGTCTTTGTAGTAGCTTTTGCCATAATTATCTCCTCTACTTAGTTCGCGCCAAAGATAGTAAAAAAAAGTTTAACTGTCTAATAAAAAGTGAAATTATTCGAAAATAGGCGAAAAAATGGGAGTTATGCGCAAAAACCGAAAAAAAATATCATGGGAATGGCAAAAATAATCTATTTTTCTCGGCAAATAACTAAAAAGGAGTAATACCAAATGAAAAAGAGCTTAACCCTCATGCTCGCCGCTACATCGGCGTTTTTCTTCGCCTGTAGCGATGACAGCAGTTCCGACAACGGCACCGGCGGCAACGGCGGCAAGGTTACCATCGAGTATTCTGGATCCATCAAGGTTGATGCTGAAAACCAGACTATGGTCGTGGCAATCCCGGAGAAAGAAGAGGCTTGTGTCAACGAAGATGCAGGTGTCTACAAGTGGAGAACTGTGGACTTTGGTACGGATACGTCTTATTCGAAATACATGTTCGTGGGCGACACCCTGGTGATAATCGACTGCGATGAAATGGATGATGAAGGTAAACTTCATGATTGTGACTATGGTGGCCAGATGCTGGTTGGCGGCAAGAAAGGCAACGTGAACGGCACCTGGAGAGCTGTTCCTTGCATGTACGATACCGAAGATACCACAAGCATTTGCTTTAAGCCCTGCTCCGAAGTCAAGGGCGGAAAGCTCACCGATGAAGAAATGGACAAGGCTCTAACCGTACGTCGTTCGCTTAAGGAAGATGAGGATCTTTTGACGGCTATGACGACTCCTGTGTCAATTGATTCGAACCTGATTGATCGTATGACCTGCCTTACTCCTGAAGAACTGACCAAGAAGGGCTTCAATGAGGGTACCGTTACTATATCGGGTAATTCTATTTCGGCTAAGGTTACCAGTTACTATAAAGTAGATACCGACGACGATGTATTTGATGACTACATGAATTCTGAGTTTATGTCTAGGTTCTATAGTAACCTGGCCGATGGCGACCCCTCGCTGCCCGGCTTTGGCAATTTGGACGAAGAAGATTCTAGCGACGTGGAAAGGTACAGGGAGTTAGCCGGTGTCACTGTGCTGAAGCAGACCAAGAACAGTGTTTCCTTCAAGTTCCTGGACAAGACTTTCTCGCTGAATGTTAAGGAGTATTCTAAGTCCATCGATAAGGTTGTTACCGCTTTCGGAATTGAATTCGATGGGACCAGGTGTGACTTCCAGGAAGAATATGGCGAAGTGACTAAGAATACCTGCACTTCTAACTATGGTGAATTCTTTGATAAGGACACCGAGAAGGATGCTAATGGTAACTCGATTACTGTTGCTTATGAATATGAAAAGTCCAACTACAAGATTTTCGACAACTGCATTGATAACATGATGGATTCTGTCTACGCCCTCATCAGGAGCAAAGACAAGAGCTCCGATGATGACGGAGATGATTGTGCGGCGTTGAGCGCAGCTTATAGCCGCTGCATGTTGGCCTCGGATATAGAGGAATATTATGACTTAGAGTGCCCGGAGGTGGTCGAAGACTATACTGAGTGTGCTATAAATGCACCCACTACTGCTGATAACTCCGTCCGTTCGCTCAACAAGAAGGCAATTGCTTCTCGCGAACAGGCCAAGAAAGAATTCCTCAAGGTCTCCCGCAAGTTTGCCCGCATGTTGAAGAAGCTTGCTGAATAAGAAAAGGCGAATCTCTTGAACAGAAACTCCGCCCATAAGGGCGGGGT
This sequence comes from Fibrobacter succinogenes, assembly GCA_902781185.1. GTDB lineage: Bacteria > Fibrobacterota > Fibrobacteria > Fibrobacterales > Fibrobacteraceae > Fibrobacter > Fibrobacter succinogenes_G. The sequence continues at coordinate 7,420 of CACZII010000033.1, read as the reverse complement.
TTTTGTATTTTTGAATAGAGGTTTTTTATGAGTATTTCAATGCAAGATGTGATGAGGGAATCAGGCGTGGCTTTCGGTACCAGCGGAGCCCGTGGGCTAGTGACGGCCATGACCGACAGGGTTTGCTATGTGTATGCCCGTTCCTTTATCAAGTACTGTGAGACTAGCTATAAGTGCGAGCACACCATTGCCATTGCAGGTGATCTGCGGCCCAGTACGGAACGCATTTTGAAGGCGTTGGTGAAGGCGGGCGAGGACAGCGCCTGGAAGGTGGTGTATTGCGGACGTATTCCGAGCCCGGCCATTGCGCTGTATGGCATTGACAAGGCGCTCCCCACCATCATGGTGACAGGGAGCCATATTCCCGCCGATCGTAACGGTATCAAGTTCAACCACCCTCAGGGTGAAATTTCCAAGAAAGACGAGCAGGGGATTGTTTCCCAGTCCGTAGATTTTGACGAATCGATTTTTGACGGCGCTGGCATGTTGAAGTCGGCTCCCGAGTTGCCTGCTGTAGAAACAGAGGCGGAATCAAATTACAGAAAACGCTACTTGGACTTTTTCGGGAGTAAGGCCCTTTCTGGGCTTACCATCGGTGTGTACCAGCATTCTGCCGTAGGTCGCGATATTGTGGTCGGCGTACTCGAAAGCCTAGGGGCGACGGTGAAGCCCTTTGCCAGAAGCGAGACTTTTATTCCGGTAGATACCGAGGCCATCCGTAAAGAGGACGAGGACCTGGCTCGGGACTTTGCCCACAAAGATTTTGTAGATGCAATTTTCAGCACCGATGGGGATTCTGACCGTCCGCTCTTGGCAGACGATACCGGCATGTGGCTTAGGGGCGACGTGCTGGGCATCCTTGCTGCCCAGGCGCTGGGTATCCAGCGCATTGCAACTCCGGTGAGTTGCAATACGTCGCTTGAAAAGTGCGGTAGCTTCGAGAAGATTTGCCGGACCCGCATCGGGAGCCCCTATGTGATTGCCGGCATGGAAAGCCTGGTGGACAGTGCCGACAAGTCTGTGTCTGTGGCGGGGTACGAAGCCAACGGAGGCTTCTTGCTGCAGACGGACTTGACTCGGGAATTTGCGGATGGCAAGCGCACCCTGCCTGCGCTCCCCACCCGTGACGCCCTGCTCCCGATGATTGCGGTAATGGTGCGCGTTCGGGAAGAACGGATGTGCGTGGTGGACCTGCTGAAGAAGCTCCCCAAGCGTTTTACTCTAAGTGACCGTCTCAAGGAATTCCCCACCGAGATTTCGAAGGCGAAACTTGTCGAAATCCGTGAGCAAAAACTGGGTAAGAAGCTGTTTGGCGACCTTACGGCCAAGCCCAGCCGTTTTGCAAAGCCCGATGCGGCTGGCAATATGCCTGCCCCCTTCCATGGCGATATCGTGTCTATTGACGAGACCGACGGTTATCGCATGGAGTTCGATTCCGGCGATATTGTGCACCTGCGCCCCAGTGGCAACGCCCCGGAATTCCGCTGCTATGTGGAAACGGGGGACAAGGAACGCTCTGCGGAACTCCTTGCTGGTTGCATGAAGATTATGGGATGTTGGCGGAAATAGAAAAAAATGCTAATTTAAAATGGTCATGAATCACGTTAATGGTTCAGAAGGAGTAATATGAATCTGACACGCTATTCTATCGGACTCGCTACTTGTGCGGTTCTTGTCGCTTGCGGAAGCAATGCCCCGCAGCCTGCGGTTGCCCCCGCAGAGCCTGCCGCCGTGGCCCCCGCTCCCCAGGTTTCCCTGGACAGCGCCGTAGACCGTTATAGCTATGCCCTGGGCATGGATTTGGGTAAGGCTATCGCCAATATCAACGTGCCTGTCAAGATGGACGTGCTGATGCTTGCCATCCAGGACGAAGTTGACCCTGCCCGTAAGTCCCTCCTGTCGGATTCCGCATCGGAATCTGCCCTGCAAGACTTGCTGCTCCGCATGCAGAAGCAGAAAGAGGATGACGAGAAGGCCGCCGCCGCCAAGGCCCTGGAAGACCAGGCCGCGTTCCTTGCCAAGAATATCCAGGACTCTACAGTAAAGGTGACGCCCAAGGGTGTGCAGTACCGTGTGCTCAAGGCTGGTACGGGCATTTCTCCCAAGGTGACGGACAAGGTTCAGGTGCATTATATTGGCGCCTTGCTGGATGGTACACAGTTCGACAACAGCGTGAAGCGTGGCGAACCACTGGAATTCCCCGTAGGCGCGGTCATCGAAGGCTGGCAGGACCTGCTCCAGGCCATGAAGGAAGGCGACAAGGTGAAGGCATGGATTCCTAGTGCCCTTGCCTATGGTGAAGCCGGCGTGCCGCCTACCATTCCTGGGAATGCCCTGCTGATTTTCGAAGTGGAACTCTTGAAGGTCTATGCGGAAGTGCCGCCTGCCGCCGATTCTACGGCAGCCCCTGCCGACAGCGCCGCCGCAGTTCCTGCTGATTCTGCTAAGGCTGCTGCTCCTGCGGATACTGCCGCCAAGGCTGAAGTCAAGCCTGCCGCTGCTGATTCTGCCAAGGCTGCCGTTCCTGCGGATACCGCTGCCAAGCCCGAAGCCAAGCCTGCAGCAGCCCCTGCCGATACGTCGAAGGCTGCGCCTTCTAAGGCTGCCCCTGCTGCCAAGCCCGAAGCCAAGGCCGAGGCGAAGCCCGCTGAAGCCAAGCCTGCCGCCGCTGCCCCCGCTGCCAAGGCAGCCCCTGCTGCTAAGCCTGCTGCAGCACCGGCAAAGGCTGCGCCTGCCGCCAAACCGGCTGCCAAGCAATAAGCTGTCGCAGACAAGTTTTAGTAAAGGCGCAGGTCACCCTGCGTCTTTTGTTTTAGGTGAGATTTATTATCTTTTGAATTATGAGCAATACTGTGTCCGATTTCTATTCCCAGCATTTCGAAGTTTCCGGGTTTATCCGGGAAGTCTTCGGCTATATGGACCGGTTCAAGGGCCAGCTCTTTGTATTGAAGATTGAAGACGGCCTTATGGACCACCCGCTGTTCCCTGTGCTCATGCGGGACATCGCCCTGTTGCACAAGGCGGGAATCCGAATTATTATCGTGCCGGGAACCAGGAACAGCATTGACGCCCAGCTGAAGGCTTGGGAAATCGAGTCCAAGTTCGAGGGAGGCGTTCGGCTTACCAGCGAAGAGGCCCTGCCGCTGATCGAGCAGGCGTCTCTGGGTGTTGCCCAGCGGATTATGAGTCATCTGACGGCTAGCGGTCTGAGCGGTATCCAGGGAAACTGGGTGCTGGCCCGGAGCCTTGGCGTTATCGATGGGGTAGACTACATGCGGACTGGCCGGATTGAACGGATCCAGCGGGATATCCTGGAGCAGCTTCTCAACGAGAAGTTCGTGCCTATCATTCCGCCCATCGGCTGGAACAAGCTTGGCCAGGCCTATAACATTAGCTCTACCGAACTTGCTACGGAACTCTGCAAGTACATGCAGGTGGGTAAGCTGTTCTTTATCGGCAGCGAAAACGGAATCAAGCTGGACGGTCTTGCTACAGGCAAGAACACCAACTATCTGGAACCTACCGATAGTGGCGTGATTTCTGCTTTGGACGTGGACCAGGCCAAGGAACTTCTGGAACTGAATGCCGATAAGCTGAACTTTGCCCAGAAGGATTATTTGCAGAACGCTATCAACGCCTGCGAGGCAGGGGCGAACCGTGTTCACTTGCTGAGCGGTGAGTTCCAGGGCAGTGTGCTGCAAGAAGTATTTAGTGCACGGGGCGACGGTACCATGGTGTACGCCAACCAGTATTCCAGTATTCGGCCTGCCAACATGGAAGACATTCCCGACATTCTGCGGATTATGCAGGACTACATCGCGAAGGGTTACCTGGTGCCCCGGACTCAGGAGAGCATTTCCGAAAAGCTCAAGGATTACGTGGTGTACAGCATCGACAACAGCATCCACGGCTGCGGCGCCCTCCACGAATTCGAGGACGGTATGGCCGAGGTGGCCGCTATCGCCGTGGCTGCCAACTACCGCAAGTCTGGCATCGGCGACGCTATTGTGCGGCACCTGATTTCTGTAGGCCGCATGAAGGGCTACAAGAAGTTGTTCCTGCTGACCACCCAGGCTCTAGACTGGTTCTATCCCTTTGGATTCGAGGATGGCTCCGTAGAGGATTTGCCCAAGAGCAAGCGGGAACATTACAATGCCAAGCGGAAGTCGCGTATCTTGATCATGCCGCTGGAAAAGTGACACGCCAGTGTCATCCTGAGCGAGATGCCGCGAGGCATCGAATCGAAGGATCTCGTTGAACAGTATTTGAAAATTATGAACGTTTTAGAAGCCATAAAGACTCGTCGCAGTACCCGCAAGTTCAAGGATCAGCCTGTTGAACTTGAAAAGCTGCAGGCGATTGTCGAGGCGGGCCGTTTTGGACCCACTGGCGGCAACGCCCAGACGAACCACTTCTTCGTGATTTCGGATGCAGCAGTCATTGCGAAGCTCAAAGAACTGGTGCAGTCGGCCTTTGCCAAGATGGAACTCCGCGATGACCTTTATAAGAGCCTCAAGAATTCCATTACGCTTTCGCGCAAGGGGAACTATTCCTTCTGCTATACGGCGCCGGTGCTTATTGTGGTGGCGAACAAGAAGGAATACGGCAACAACATGGCTGACGTGGCCTGCGCTGTGGAGAACATGATGCTTGCCGCCAACGAACTCGACCTTGGCAGCTGCTACATCAATCAGCTCAAGTGGCTGAACGAAGATCCGACGCTTCTTGAGTACTTGCGCGGCTTAGGCTTGCGCGAAGACGAGAGAGTTTACGCCTCTGTCGCCCTCGGTTATGCCGATACCGATACCGGGCTCCCGAATAGAAATGAGTCGCCCCGTACCGGTAACGAAGTGGTGTTCGTGTAAAAGGATAGCAAGATGAATTTAAAGATGATGGAAGACGGTTTCCGGATGATTCTCACCGGCATGGGTGAAAATCCGGATCGCGAAGGCCTTGTGGAAACGCCCCGTCGTGTGGCGAAAATGTATGCCGAACTGATGACCGGGCTTTCTGGCGAGATGCGGGCCGAAGATATCTTGAAGACCCGTTTTCACGAGAAGTACGACGAGATGATTATCGTGCCGGATATCGAGTTTGCCAGCATGTGCGAACATCATTTTCTTCCGTTTACGGGAAAGGCCCACGTTGCCTACATTCCGGGAGACTGCGTGGTGGGACTTTCCAAGATTCCCCGCGTGGTGGAATACTATGCCCGTTTCCCGCAGATCCAGGAACGCATGACCCGCCAGATTGCGGAGCTTATCCAGAAGGAACTGAACCCGCGTGGAGTGGCGGTTGTGCTGGAAGCTTCTCACATGTGCATGACTATGCGCGGTGTGAAAAAGCCTGGGGCTACCATGGTTACAACCCAGCTTTTGGGCCGTTTCAAGACCGATGAGAAGACCCGCGCCGAATTCATGTCGCGTATATACGCCCCGCGGTAGTTTTCCGCTGAAAGGCACTTTTGTAAAAATCTTTTAGTCGATTTGCCGGCTCTGTATACAAAAATTTTTTTCTAGAAATTTGCGAAATTTCCGCAAATTGTTGATACACATGGACTATTTGTCCACGGCAGTTCTGCCATATGGCTTTTTTTTCGTTTTTTCCCAATGTAATTTTATTGGCGTGATTGGGAAACAAAAGGAGATACGATGAAATCGAAAAGCCTTAAGGTTTTAGTCAAGGGATTGATTGTCGCTGGAGCTGCTTTTGCATTGGCCGCTTGCGATGACAGCGTCAATAGCCCCGTCTCGGCTGAAACTTCCGCTGCGGATCAGCAGGTTCAAGAAGGCCAGGATCAGGGAGACACGGGTTTAGATGGACAGGTTCAGGACGGTCAGGGCCAGGGGCAGGCTGGGAATAACGATTTGCAGGGTGGAGCCGGTACAGGTTCTAGCGATTCCCAGAATGCAGGTTTTGCAGAATCCAGCTCCGGCGAAGCTGCAGGGCAGGAGCTTGGTTCTAGCGATTCCCAGAATGCCGGCATTGTAGAATCTAGTTCCAGCGAGGCTGTAGAAGAGGGAATCTTCCTTGCTAACGATACCGATGAAGATCAAAACTATATGGAAGTCGAATATCGGGAAAACACTGGTTGGGATGGCGGTGGAATCCTTGCTTACCCGAAGCGCCTCTCCGATACCAAGAAGCATGCTGTTGTCGTATGGGGACCTGGAGGCGGTACCGAACCGGGTGCATATGGTGGAATGATCCGTCGCTTGGCTTCTCACGGTTTTGTGGTGATTGCCCTGAAGGAATCTCCGGGGAATGGAACACAGGCAACCAAGGCTCTTGATTGGATGGAGGAACAGAATAGCAATCCCCAGAGCCCGTTGTTCGGCAAGTTGGACATGACGAAGGTGGGCTGCTCCGGACATTCCATGGGTGGCTTGGAATCGGAATGGATGGTTGCAAATGACGACCGTGTGATAACCTCCATCCTCAACAACAGTGGATACATGATTGATTTTTACTTCCCTCTGACTCCTATGACCAGCGTTCCCACGAGCAAAACCATTGCCATTGTGTATGGTGAAGGTGGAATGGAACGCCCCAATGCAGAGGGCGACTACAACAATCCTAACGTCAAGGTTCCTGCCTGCCTTCTCAAGATGACCGGTGGCCAGGGAACCGAATGCCAGCAAGGGGAATGCGGTTATGGTCATGGTTCTGGCGCTTGGTCCGGCATAGCCGCGACAATTGCCTGGATGCGTTGGCACCTGGGTGGCGAAGATTGGCGCAAGGATGACTTTGTTGGAACCACGGGCAAGTACATTGACGGTCCGATTATCGGACAGCTAGGTCACTGGAAAGGCCAGTGCAAGAACTTCTAGAATAAAACTACGCTCTCTCTAATCATCCCGCCCGAAAGGGCGGGTTTTTTGTATAATTATCTGTGGAGGGAATGGAGTTGTCTTATGAACGCTGCAATTTTAACTAACGAATTTCCGCCGGAGATCTATGGCGGTGCCGGTATTCACGTCAAGTTCCTTACCCAGGAGCTTGCTAAGCTTTGCCACATTGAGGCACGCTGTTTTGGTACGCAGAATGTGGATGAGAACAACATCCATGCCCTAGGCTTTTCCCGTAAGTTGGGGCTGAATCCCGAAGACGACCGTTTCCAGAAGATTTTCAAGCCGCTGGATATCAACCTCCAGTGGGCGGCTGCTCTCAAGGATATAGACGTTATCCACTGTCACACATGGTACAGCCATTTTGGCGGTGTGCTGGCTAGCCGGCTTTTGCAGTGCCCGCTGATACTCACCACCCATTCCCTGGAACCCCATCGTCCTTGGAAGGCGGAACAGCTGGGCGATGGCGGTTATGCTATGAGCTGCTGGATTGAGCGTACGGCTTATGAGGCTGCCGATGGTGTGATTGCCGTAAGCCAGGGCATGAAGCAGGATGTGATGAAGCTTTACGG
>CACZII010000032.1 GCA_902781185.1 Fibrobacter succinogenes | reverse complement strand
GACAAAGCACCAGCGCTCCGCACAGCTTTTCGACGCCTTCCAAAAAATCGCCCAAGAAAACAATGAGCAGTGGATTAACTCCACCTGCACGGTAATCACTGAAAAGCAAGGCCATCGCGAAGGCACCACCATCGCTAGAAACAAAGCCTACCGCCCCGTAGCCCTACAAGGAGAAATCCCTGCAGGTCAAAAACTGCAGGCCCGCATCATAAAAGCAGAGCCCTTCGCCCTTATAGGCGAAAGGCTCTAAAGCTTTCAGAAAACGACGAATTAATCGTCGGCAGCGGAAGCACCCACAGCCTGTTCCAGCGTGGTATGACCATCCAAAGCCTTCTGGATACCATCCATACGCAGCGTAATCATGTCACATTCCTGCATGGCGGCACGCTTAATCACGTCGCCCGAAGAACGCTTGATAATCAGGTTACGCACAGTCTCGTTAGGCACCAGGAATTCGTAGATACCGCAACGGCCCTTATAGCCAGAGCCTTCGCACTTTTCACAGCCCTTACCATGATAGAACTGCATATCAGGGCTCAAGTGCAATTCTTCGCGCAGAGACGGAGAAATTTCTACAGGTTCCTTGCAGTACTTGCAAATGCGGCGCACAAGACGCTGGGCAAGCACACCCTTGATAGCGGTAGACACCAAGAAGGGTTCCAGACCCATTTCCAACAAACGAGGGAATGCACCAGCAGCATCGTTGGTATGGAGCGTACTGAAGACCAAGTGACCCGTCAGAGCGGCTTCAATAGCCATGGACGACGTCTCCTGGTCACGCATTTCACCGATCATAATCACATCCGGGTCTTGACGAAGCAAGGCGCGAATGCCCGCCGCAAAGGTAAAGCCTGCGGCATTGTTGATCTGTCCCTGGTTAACACCATCAATATTAAGTTCCACAGGGTCTTCCATCGTAGAGATGTTGATTGTGGAATCCAAAATTTCTCGAATAGAAGCGTAAAGCGTAGTAGACTTACCGGAACCCGTCGGGCCGGTCACAAGCACAATGCCGTTAGGAGCGTTAATCGCGTCAATAAACTGCTTAAGCACACGGGGGTCAAAACCCATATCCTTCAGCGGGAACTGACCTGAGTTCGGGTCCAAGATACGCATAACGATCTTTTCGCAGACACCGCGCTTACGGAGCGAAATCGGGAAAGAGCTCACACGAAGGTCCACTTCGGAGCCCTTGTAACGCACAGTAAAACGACCGTCCAGGGGCTTACGCTTTTCGGCAATGTCCATCTTGGAAAGAAGCTTAATACGCGAAAGAATCTGGGGCATCAGACGGGCAGGAATCGGAGACATCACCTGCAGGTCACCGTCAATACGGTAACGGAGCTTCAGGAAGGTTTCCTGGGGTTCCAGGTGAATATCGGAAGCGTGACGGGCGATAGCTTCGTGGATCAGCGTGGTCACGATTTTCACCACCGCACGACCTTCTTCGTCGGTCAGTTCCGGTTCATCGTTTGCACCCTGACCGCGTTCCACGGTCTCCAGTTCTTCGCCATCCTTAGACTCGCCGATAAGTTCTGCCAGGGATTCTTCATTGGTAGATCCATGGCCAGCAAACACGCGGTCGATAGTCTTCACCACGTCGGCGTCGGAGGCCATGACAATGTCCACCTCCATCTTCACCTTGAACTTCACAATGTTGATCACACGCATGTTGGTGGGATCGGTCATCGCGATGGTCATGGCTTCGCGCACAACGCGGCGGTCATCTTCACCCTTGGAAATGAACAGGGGCACCACCTTGTAAGTCCTGCACAAGTCTTCGGGCAGGTAGGTGTAGGCCTCGGGGTCCAGGGCAAAATTTTCAAGCTTTACATAAGGAACTTCAAACTGCTTGGAAAGAATTTCCACCAGGCGTTCCTCGGGCATGAACTTCAGGTCCACCAGGGTACGGCCCAGACGCTTGCCGGTCTTCTTCTGCTCTTCCAGAGCCTGGTCCAGCTGTTCCTGGGTAATGTACTTCTGGGCGAGCAACATCTCACCAATACGCATCTTGGTGGTGGACTGCATCTGCACACCCAAAATGCTCGTGAGGGTATCTTCGCTGACCATGCCCAGACGAATGAGAATCTTCGCCAGGGGAATACCCGTACGCTTGTGTTCCGAGGTAGCGTGGGCCAGCTGGTCTTCGTCCAGAACACCCTGGCGAATCAACAGCTGCCCTAAGTTCATTTTCACGTTACTAATCATAAATGCGACCAAGCCTGAGCTTTAATAATCTTTTTTTCCCCTTCCGTGAGCATAAAGACACCGGTCCCTTCCTTGACCGAGCCAATCTCGTATACCCCATCGGGGAAACCTTTTATTGAAAATATATCATTTTTGGCAGAAACGGTAAACAAAAGCACGTATTCTTCACCGCCATCCATTACAAAATCCATAGGATTCAGGCCATAACGGCGACACATTTCTGAAACCCGAGGGTCTACGGGAATTTTATCCCCGAATACCTCTAGAGATACGCCAGAAGATAGGGAAAGATGGTTCAGTTCCGAAGAAAGTCCGTCGCTGATGTCCAGGGCACCACGGCATACTCCTGTAGCGGCCAGTTCAGCCCCCATGTTCTCCCGAATTTCGGGACACAGGTGGTACCGAATCAAGTCGTCAAAATCCTCATATCCAGACGGCCTATTCTGCAAAAGCCAGAGTCCGGCAGCAGAGCGGCCCAGGGTTCCCGAGACGAACAGCCGATCCCCAAGCCTCGCCCTGCTCCGAAGAAGGCGCGTAGGCGCCACCTGTTCTCCGATGAGGGTGGTAGAAAACATTCCCACCTCACCTGAGACGGTATCGCCCCCGATAAGGGCAATGTTCCTTTTGGCAAAGCCTTCCGCCACTGCAGCAGATACCCGCCGTACCGTTTCATCGCTCCAGCCCTTCCCAACGCACAGGCCGAACAGGGCCAGACGGGGCCGCCCGCCCATGGCCGAAATGTCCGAGACGTTGGAGACGATATGCTTTTCCACCGCCTGTTCCGGCGTAGACCAGTCCATGCGGAAATGAACGTTCTCCACAGACAAGTCCTTAGTGGCAAGCCAGCCGTCAAACTCAGCTGCATCGTCCCCCACGCTTAACCACTCCCTGTATTTCGGAGCGTCCTTCTTCAGGTCCAGGGACTTTTCCAGGATGCCATTTATCAATCTGAATTCGCCAAGGTCGGGAAACATGTGCGTTAATTGTTGATTAATGTTTGATAGACTTTTCCTATCTCAAAAATAATAGATTTCTCTCTAAAATAGGCCTTTTAGGCCCTAAAAAACGGGTTTCAAACTTTCTATACTTTAGCCCGTGGGACACATATTCTTCATAGCCCCTTCTTCACCGGGCAGTTTGGACCGCCTGAGCCAGTGGACTCTCCGCTGGCTTCTGGAAAACGACATGGCCGAAGATTCCACCATGTACACCTGCAACACCATCGAGGAAGCGGTGAACATCCTGGAAACGGCGCTCATCACGGGAGATTCCCCGGCGCTTATCATCTTTGACCACGCCGACAGGCCCACCGACATGAACATCGCCTTCAGCAAAAGGCTTCACAACAGCATCCCTGAATCCTGGATTGTGGAAATCGTTCCCGATACCATGCCCATCGAGAAAGAGGACGAAAGCCTTTACTGGATTCGCAGGCCCCTCACCGAAGACGAGTGGCGCGAAACCCTGGACCAGGTGCTGAGGAAGACCCCCACGCCCCAATGGGCCAACACATGATTAAAGGCGTAAGCTATTTCGGTGTCCGCTCACCCAAGCATGCGTTAACCGACATGCAGGACATCAAGGCGGCAGGATTCAACGCCGTGCTCCACACCTGGAGCGAAGAAGACCAACAGTATTACTACGGCACCATGAAAGAAATCGTAGACCGTTCCGCGGACCTCGGTCTGACCGTCTACGTGAACCCCTGGGGTGTAGGCCGCGTATTCGGCGGAGAGGCCTACTCGGAACTCACCGCCAGGAACCACGATATGTGCCAGGTAGCCCTAGATGGCAAGCCAAAGGTGGCGGCCTGCCCCAACCATCCGGAGTTCCGAGCCTACATGCACAAGTGGATTGAATCCGTCTGTGCAACCAAAGTAAGCACCATCTTCTGGGACGAGCCACATTTCTACTTCGAAAAGGGCGGGCTCCAGAACTGGAGCTGCCGCTGCGAAAAGTGCCGCGCTCTCTTTAAGGCTCGCTTCGGGTACGAGATGCCCGCCGAACTCACCGAAGACGTGTTGAAGTTCCGCGAGGATTCTCTCATCGATTTCCTGAAAGAAATGACGGCCGATGTCCATGCCCGCGGGAAGCGCAACTGCGTCTGCATGCTGCCGCCCTGGTTCCCCGCAGGTCTCGACGATTGGGGCCGGGTAGCAAATCTTGAAAGCGTCGATGAAGTGGCATCCGATCCCTACTGGGAACGGGGCGCCACCGAAGAATGGGTCCGGGAAAAATACGCCGAGACGGCACGCAAGCTGGTTGACGTTGCCACCAAGTACGGCAAGGCCGTGCAGATGTGGATCAAGGCTTACCAGATTGAAGCAGGCCGCGAGAACGACCTGGCCATCGCCGTTTCCGAGAGCCGTGCCGCAGGCATTGACAATATCTTTGCCTGGAGCTACTGCGGTACAGAAACCCTCAGCTGGCTAAAAAGCGACGACCCGGACGAAGTCGCCAAAGTATTCCGCAAAGCTCTCAAATAACAAGCATTTTCCCGTGAGCAAAAAAGCGACCCGGTGTTAACGGGTCGCGTTTGCGAGAGCATCGGCAAGCCGTAGATGGATCTAGGCTTTTGGCCGATGCGGTCATTATTGTGAGCAACAAAGCCCCAGTTATTAAACTGGGGCGGTTGCGAGAGTGAGTGCAGGCCGGAGAATTTACTCCGGCTTTTAGCACGAACGGTCTTATTGTGAGCAACAAAGCCCCAGTTATTAAACTGGGGCGTTTGCGAGAGTGAGTGCAGGCCGGAGAATTTACTCCGGCTTTTAGCACGAGCGGTCGTTATTTCGCTCTTTCGAGATAGGAACCGTCGCGGGTATCCACGCGGATCTTGGTGTTGTTCTCGATGAACAGCGGAATCATCACCTTGGCACCGGTCTCGAGGATGGCTTCACGCATCACGTTACCGCTGGTGTTGCCCTGCACTGCAGGAGGAGCTTCCACAATCATCAGGTCCACGAAGGTGGGCGGGATGACTTCGATGGGGAGCGTAGAACCGCTCTTCGGGTCCTTCCACCAAGTCACTTCGACAGTGGCGCCGTCAAGCAGCCACACTTCGCAGCCGTTGAGAGCTTCCTTCGGGATTTCCATGGTTTCCTGGGAATCGTTGTCCAGGAAATACCAGGTGGCACCATCGTTGTAGAGATAAGTCATTTCGGTGAAGGTCACATCGGCTTCTTCCACCGTATCGCCACTCTTCCAAGTGCGTTCCAGGGTGCGACCAGTTACCAGGTTCTTGATGCGAACGCGGTTGAAAGCCTGGCCCTTACCCGGCTTCACGAACTGGTTTTCAATGATTTCGTACGGCTGGCCGTCGACCATGATTTTAAGTTTCTTGCGGAATTCGTTGGTGCTTACAGTACCCATATTATCCTCTTGTTGATTTTGAAGCTAAATTTAGTATATAATGGAAAACTCCAGGACTGTTTTCACGCAAATTTCCGACTTTTTAGACTATTTGGGAAACGATTTTGCGACCAACTTCGCAATATCAAAGGCTCTTGCAGACCTTGACCCTACGCCCAAGTTCCCGTTCCTGTGTTCTAGGCACTACGCCGATTTAATCAGGAATGCCGCCGACCCCACGGCGCTACTGCAACAGATATTACCGAAAAAGGAAGAACTCAAGAAGGTCGACGGATTCGTAGACGATCCCGTAGGCGATGAACCTGCCCGTAAATCCGACTGCGTCATCCAGAAATACGACGGACGCGCCCTGATTATCTCGACCGCCACCTGCGGTGTCCGTTGCCGCTTCTGTTTCCGCAAGAACTTCCCCTTCCAGGACATTCCAGACGTGGCAAGACAAGTCAGCGACTGGCTGGACACCCACACCGACATCTGGGAAGTGATTCTTTCGGGCGGAGACCCGCTCATGTTGAGCCCCGGCAAATTCCGCGACCTGGTAGAAGCCATAGCCATGCACCCCTCGGTCACTGCGCTCCGCATCCACACGCGGCTTCCGGTAATGCGCCCCGACCTGGTAATGCAGCATTTCGAGTTATTGCGGGAACTCCCCGCGCGATTCAACTGCGTACTGGTTTCCCACGTCAACCACGCCGACGAACTGGATCCTGAATCGGCCACCGTATTCGCGCAACTCCGCTATTGCGGTTGGACCTTGCTGAACCAGAGCGTTCTCCTGAAAGGCGTAAACAACAATGCCGAAACTCTTGCCGCGCTCAGCAAGAAACTGTTTTCGCAGGGGGTGCTCCCCTACTACCTGCACCAGCTGGACCATGCCAATGGAGTCGCTCACTTTGAGGTAAACGACCCAGAAGCCCGTTCACTTATTGCCGAAATCCGAAAGGTCCTGCCGGGCTATCTGGTACCAAGGCTCGTCCGTGAAATCGCCGGCGAGAAAAGCAAGATGCCAGTATAGAAACTATTTCCTGAAACGCCGAATGTCCGTCCGTCTGCCATCGCTGGCAACGACATGGTACAAGCCCGAAGGCAACTGTTGAACTTCAAGAACGGCGGAATGCCTAACCGGGCGGTGCAAGACTTCACGACCCTGCAGATCAAGAATACGGACAACGGCACCGTTATCGAAAAAACTCGAAAGCTCTACGTGCAAGTAATTGCCAACTTTGCGAATTGAAGTTCCATAGTCATTTAGGCGAGAGCGATAAGATGAAACCTCGGTCTCGGTTTCTTTCGGCAACAACCGCCATACTTGGTTCCATTCCCAGTCATCGGCCCAGCTCTGCACCACACGTTCACCATCTGTTGTGGCGCGTAGGTACATATTGCTGTGCTGCATCTTCATGCGGACCACGGTTCCTTCGTAACCAGCCTGTTTTTCCATCACCACTTTCTGGTGACCGCCACCGTTCCACTTGTAAAGACCCATGGTCACGCCAGCATCCTTCGATTCATTCGGAGTGTCCAGAGATAAGTCGCCAAAATTGATACGGTACGTGGTAGAAGACAGCGGCGTAATTATTGCAATGGCGCTATCGTCATCGCAGTCGCCCAGCGAAAGTGTGTCGGCGGCAGTCCTGACAACACACGTTCCAAAGTTCATTGACATGATGCGCACCGTATCGGGCTTTGCAGGCTTGGCCTTCCACACACGCACCCAATCCGCCTCGAAATAGGCAGGCTTACTTTCGGTAATGTCGATATCGTCGCCCGCCCAGCCTCCGATGGCCAGATTCACGATGATGTACTGCGCTGTAAGCTGCTTGATTTCGGTCGGTCGATTGTAGCTGGCAAACTTTTTATCGTCAAAGTAAAAGCTGAGCGTCGACTCATCCCACTCCACGGCATAGTTATGGAAATCGGCAGAGCGGTCCACGTCATCGTCCTTGTGTCCTCCGAAAGAGGCCTCATGATCCCAAGCCGAGCCATGGCTGTTGTACCAGCTCGGGTCGGTGTAATGCAGGTAGTAGTGGTGTTGTTTTCTGGAAGCGGGAATTTCCAGAATGTCTATTTCCGGAGGCCAGCCGTCTTGCAGGGTCCAGAATGCAGGCCACGTTCCCGACTGGGAGGGCGCCTTGAACCGGCCTTCAATATAGCCGTACTTCACTTCGAAATGGCCCCTGGTATCGATTGCCCCCGAAGTATAGTCTACCGGAATTTCCTTGTTGTTGAACTTGGCAGTTTTTCCCTCGGCACCGGGGTGCTTTTTCTTTTCGCCCTTAAGCTTAAGCGTACCATCAGAAACGATGACGTTCTCTGGGGCGCAATATGCACGATGATTATGGGTCGAGCCCCAGTTATACGTGGGGTTCCACTTAGACGTATCTAGGCTCGTACCATCGAAATTGTCTTCGAATACAAGTTCCCAACCGCTAAAATTGGAGGGCGGGTCCGCAAAGGAAAGGGACACGGCTATCGAAACCAATAGCATTACTAACAACATACCAGACCTCGTCCACCAAACCCCAACAAAGCCCTAAGTATGATAAATATAAAACCTGATGTGCCTAGCGCTTGCGTCGGGGAAGCTCGCTGGCATGCTTCTCGAGCCAGACGACATCTTCCAGGGCGCGCTGAGCCTCGGTAGCCCAGTCAGAATCAGGATACTGCTGGACAACCTCCCTATAGCGGGAAGCAGCGCTGTGGAAATCCCTCAATTCACGATAGATATTGCCCATCTGGAGCAGGGCGAAATAACGTTCCTCAGGCGAGAGTTCCGTTTCCAGCATGACCTTGTAAACCTGCAGGGATTCTTCGAAACTGCGGGCCTTGAAAAGGTCGTTGGCGCGGGCAATAGAATAGGCCTTGGCCGGAGCCGGGGAAATCTGGGGAGCGGCAACAGGTTCCGCTGCCGCCACATTGGTATCGGCCTTTGCCGAATCCGCGGGAGCGCCCTTCAGCTCGGCAATACGGTCTTCGGCGGCCTTGCGGAACTGGGCGTTAGAGCTAGACTTTCTGATATAGGTCGCAAGAGCCTTCTTTTCTAAATCCGTGCGATTCGTCTTCTGGTAAACGAGAGCCAGATAGTAATAGGCGTCAGCTCCGGCATCCTTGTAGTCGACACCCTTCTTCAGATTGAATTCCGCCTTGTCCATTTCCCCCATCTGGTAGCGGGTCACACCGGCAAAATAGTAGGCGCCCACGTGTCCGGGAGTCTTGGCAAGAACTTCGCGCCACATCTTGGCGGCTTCCTTGTAGTTGCCCTGGGCAAGGAAGGCCTTACCCTTCTCGAAGGGGTCATCGGGATTAACAGCGGCTTGAGCGGGTTCAGCAACGGGCTGGGCGGCAGCTTGTTCCTGGGCAGGCTTTTCGGCAACAGGAGCTGGCGCCGGCTGAGTTGCTGGGGCCGGCTGAGTTGCGGCAGCGGGCTTTTCCGGAGCGGGAGCCGCGGCCTGTTCAACAGGAGCAGCCTGGGGAGCAGGGGCCTCGGCGGCGGGAGCAGGTTGCGGAGCAGCTGCAGGAGCCGTTTCTGCGGCGGGAGCGGCGGGTGCCGCAGCAGTTTCTACAGGAGCAGCAGCGGCAGGCGCAGGTGTTTCTGCGGCAGGTGCAGCTTCTTCGACAGGTTTGTTCTTCGGATCCTTGGCCAGTTCGGCCTCGGCCTTTGCCTTTTGGCCAAGCTTTTCATAGACCTTGGCGGCGCCCTCGTAGGCGGCGCTCATGGTCGGCGTAAACTTGTAAGCCAAGCGGTAGTTGGCCAGAGCCCTGCTATAATCGGGCTTGGGCATTTTGATATAGACTTCGGCAGCGGCAAAATAGGCGTCGGAATTCTGGGGCTGTTCGGCAAGAACCGCCCTATATTCTCCAAGGGCCTTTTCATATTCACCCTGGGCCAAGAAACGGGCTCCCTGTTCAAAACGCGGATCGGTAGCAAAAGACGCACCTACAAGAAGTGCCAGTGCGATAAAAGGAACGCGGATATTCATACGTTTTAAAGATACAAAAAATCCCCGGCGCTGGCCGAGGACTTTTGACATTTTGCTAGATGGCGGGTCGGACGTCATTCCGGGCTTGACCCGGAACCGCCATGACGCCTTAACTACTTCTTCGGGAGCACGACCGGCTTGCCGAAGTCAACGTTGGTCTTGTTGCCGAGCAACAGAGCGCGGGTCTTGAGCGGGAGGCCGTAGCAGCGGATGAAGCCCGTTGCGTCCTTCTGATCGTACATGTCAACGTCGGTGAATCCACCGAGGCCCATGTCGTAGAGGCTGTAGGGGCTCTTGATGCCGGCCGGAATGATGTTACCCTTATAGAGCTTGAGGGTCACGTCACCGGTAACAACCTTGTTCACTTCAGCGAAGAAGGCGTCCATAGCCTGGCGGAGCGGAGTGAACCACTGGCCATTGTACACGAGGTTGGCATAGGTCATAGACATCTTCTGGGCTTCGAACAAAGTTTCCTTGTCCAGCACGAGCTGCTGCAGGCATTCGTGAGCCTTATACAGGAGCGTGCCACCCGGAGTTTCGTACACGCCGCGGCTCTTGAGGCCCACGAGGCGGTTTTCAACGATGTCCAAGAGACCGCAAGCGTTCTTGCCGCCAATCTTGTTCAGGTATTCGAGGAGTTCGACAGCGCCCATCTTCTTGCCGTCGATAGCAACCGGATTACCCTTATCGAAGGTAATCGTCACGTGATCAGCCTTGTTCGGGGCCTTTTCATACGTGTTGGTGTGCTTGAGGAATTCGTACTTGTGTTCCTGTTCCGGGAATTCCAAGACACCACCTTCGTGAGAGAGGTGCCACAGGTTACCGTCTTCGGAGTAAATTTTCTTCTTGCTGATGCCGTTCAGAGGAATCTTGTGGGCGGCAGCGTAGTCAATAGCGTCTTCGCGGCTATGGAAGTGCCACTTGGGGTCCTTCCACGGAGCGATGATCTGGAGCTTCGGATTCAGGGCGGCGTAGGTCAGTTCGAAACGGACCTGGTCGTTACCCTTACCGGTAGCACCGTGAGCAACAGCGTAGGCGCCTTCCTTCTCGGCAATCTTCACCTGGTACTTGGCGATGAGCGGACGAGCGAAAGAGGTACCCAGGAGGTAGGTGCTTTCATACTTAGCGCCAGCGCGAACGGTGGGCCAAACGTAGTCTTCGAGGAATTCCTTCTTGAGGTCGAGAACGTAGCACTTGCTGGCGCCAGTCTTGAGGGCCTTGTCTTCGAGGGCCTTAGCGTCCGGGAAGTCGTTCTGACCCAGGTCGGCAGCGAAAGCGATCACTTCGCAGTCGTAGTTTTCCTTGAGCCAGGGGATGATGATACTCGTATCGAGTCCACCGCTATAGGCGAGGACCACTTTTTTCTTGGATTCTTTCTTAGCCATTGTATTTCCTTTGAGAAAATTTTAGACGCTGATAATTTAGTAAAAGGAAAGCCCCCAGGCTAGTCCCGAGGGCAATTTATCCGCTTACAATTTACATTCTTCACTTTCCGTAAATCCGCTGCGGAGCGTCTTTCTCTGCCGGGCGGCCCAGCAGGTCAAAATGCCGGACGGGCACATTTTCCATAGAAGGCCTGAAGGTCCTTCTAATGGCAGACGGCCCCTCCTCGCCTCCTTCTTCACCGAAAGGCGCTACAGGGTCTATCTCTCGGACTGACACGAACTTGTATTCACCTTGAACCACATTATTCTGCGTGCCATCCGTACGCATGAGAACGATTCCATGTCCTTGAAGAATCGCATCATACGCATTCGAGAGGCCGTTGTAATCGGCACACCCGTCAATAGTTGCCGCCCCGTCACTGGCGCCCGACCAATCCGTTCCAGCGTCCTCGGCAACACCTACCAGTTCCCACTTGCCCGGCGGTGTGGCGTTCGTGGTCGAATCGATATAGACTTCTAGATGAACCGTAGAGGAGTCCTTGTTGTAGACAATGTATTTCATGCCTATCCACTTATCCACCGGCAAAGTGGAGCCACCCCACAGGGGATCCTGATGGCCAATACCCGACGTACTCCTGTAGTAACTTCCCGGGTGTTTCCATTCCTTCTCGAAATCCCACTTGCCATCGTGACGGAAACGGGCGTAATAGGTACTCGCATCGCAATCGTTTCCGCCACTAGAGGCATGCCCAAGAGGACCGCTACGGACTCCGACAACCATACCGCCCCAGTCAGGACCGCCAACAGACGCACTTCCCCGTCGGTAGTATCCCGTATATTCAACATTTAAGAAGAACTGCTTGTTCTGAGCCCATGCAGTTTGGCTGTTAATATGGAACCTAGGGCCGCTGCTCCTCATCTGCATTACGCCCTGACCGTCAATCTTGAAAAAAGGGTTCGCGTCCCCGGCACTTCGATTATCGGTCCACTCCGTAGGGTCATTCGGGTCACCCTCCCAATTAATATCCCTCGCATTCCCATCGGCCCAGTGCCTGGAATCCCAGGAGTAAGAGCCATCCTTGGTCTTGAAAAATTTCTGGAACCCAAAAACATCCGTAGCGTCTTCTGCAAAAGCAGACGCGGGAACAAGCAAAGCCACAAGCAGTGCACCCAAACATTTTCTCATTACAAGAACCTCCTCAATCCAATATATTCTCAAAACAGGCCAAAGTCAAGATTTTTCTTCTTTTCTATATTCGCAGCATGCATCTTTCTGACAGGGCCATAGGCTACTTTTCCATGCTTGCCATCATCGGCATCATCGCCTTTGTTGCCCTTGGCATGTTCAGGGCCCACCATAAGATAAGCCACTGGGCCATTGTGGATTTTGATGAGCTTGGCTCCCTGCAAACCGAAGATGTAGTGGTTGTCCGGGGTTATAGGGTTGGAACCATCGCGCAAGTCCGTTGGCTGGGAGACCGCGCCAGGGTCGTTATCAACTTTGATGAACCCATAGCTATCCGAGAAGGCACCCAATTCAACAACGTGAACTACGCCCTTATGGGGCAACGCCGCCTAGAAATCACCCTGTCCAAGACCGGGAAGGTTTTGCCCCCCAACCATGTCCACCAGGGGCATTTCGAGCCGGGCATTGCCGAAGCTCTCCGGCTTATGGAGAATGTGAACCAGCAGCTAGCCAGCGTCCGCGTTATGATAAGGACCATAACCAAGGGAGACAAGCGCCACCCATCGGCGCAAAAGATCTACGAGAAGGTCATGGGCACCCTAGAAGGAATCATCACGAATTCAGAAAACACGCTGAACGCCCTTACCCCAAAACTGAACGAGCTGTTTGACCAGGCCAACACAGCCTCGGCCTACCT
>CACZII010000031.1 GCA_902781185.1 Fibrobacter succinogenes | reverse complement strand
GGCCAAGGGCTACCGCCCCCGCGACTTCTACGAGAAGGACGACGACCTGCGTCGCGTTATCGACCTCATCGGTTCTGGCTTCTTCAGCCCCGACCGTCCGGAACTGTTCAAGCACATTGCCGACAAGCTGCTCACCCACGACCCGTACATGCTCTGCGCCGACTTCCGCAGTTACGTGGACATGCAGGCCAAGGTGGCCAAGGAATACCAGAACAAGAAGGCTTGGGCCGAGAAGGCGATCCTCAACGTGGCTCGCATGGGCAAGTTCAGTTCCGACCGTACCATCAAGCAGTACGCCGAAGAAATCTGGCACGCCAAGGCCTGCAGCATCAAGCTGTAATCTTCCGACTTGTCATCCCCGCCCCGCATCAAGTGCGGGGTAAACTCCGGTGGGAATCTCCTTTACACAAAAGTCCCGCAAGCATTCGCGGGATTTTTTCGTTTTTACGTTTTTTAGACCAACCGCTTTTCATTTTCTTTATATATAATTATCACTAGTTGTGGAAAGGCAAGGACATTCACCATGCAAAACAAAAATTCCAAATCTAAAAGCTTTCCTGCTTCACAAGTTTTTGAAGCACTAGGACAAGCACTCTATATATGCAACGTCATTGAAACCAGATTACGATGGATGCATAAAAACAAGTACCACATTTGGAGCGGAAAAACACCCGAAAGCCTTTTAAAATCGATAAAGAAATCAATGGAAGAACCGCATAGAGACAATCGCCCGCTTGGTCCCGTTGGCGACGAATTGTTAGATGACCTCTACACATCGCCTACAAATAAAGATTTAACCACCATAGAAGAAAAAGGCCTTTTTGCCATTAAAATCGATTTTAATATCAATTGGAAAGGACGGGCACGACAGGCAAAATCAAAATTCAAAAAATTCAAAGATGCTAGAAATTATCTAGTTCATCATTTTGCAGAAGACTACAACCTTACTTCCCCAGAATCCTGTCAAAAAGCATACGCCTTTTTAGAAGAAAAGTCTAAAATTTTCGCAGATACCTTTAACTTTTTCAATGTCGATTACGGGATGATGAAAACCGGCATACAAGAAATGCAAGCAACACTGACAACTCCTTCTAAGGCGAAAAAGTCGTAGTCGTTTCAACCTAAAAAGAAAATCACACCCCGCCACACATCTTCACGCAATCGGCGGCGTTTTGGGCGGCGCGGCGGCCCCAGTCTGTACAGGCCCCGGCCAAAAGTTTCAAGAAGAATCGGTGTTCGTTGTCCAGGGAATCGGGCACATGTTCGACTTCGCCTTCGGAATTGTAATGGGCAAGGCTCACCGTATACCTTGACTTGGGGAACTCCACGGCGATTTCCCGCATGTCGCAGTTGCTCTTGCGGTTCACGTAAAAATCGGCGATGACACCCCGGTATTCTCCCGAGGCTACCCGAAGCCGCATCATGGCTGA
This sequence comes from Fibrobacter succinogenes, assembly GCA_902781185.1. GTDB lineage: Bacteria > Fibrobacterota > Fibrobacteria > Fibrobacterales > Fibrobacteraceae > Fibrobacter > Fibrobacter succinogenes_G. The sequence goes on along the minus strand of CACZII010000031.1, from coordinate 27,323 downwards.
ATCGAATTCGGCCTCGTCATTGGAAGCCTTCTTGCCCGTCTTGAGCCATTCCATTTTCACGTCTTCGGCACGGAACATGGTAAGGAACATGCTCAGGTCGTGAACTAGCAAATCCAGCATCACGTTTACATCGCGGCAGCGGCTAGAATACCGGTGTTCGCGCCTAAAATCCAGACGTACCCCTGCCCCACCCTCGTTACTTGCAATTCGGGAGTTCAGTTCGGCGACAAAGTGCTTGCGGAAGTTGAGGAAGATGGGGTTGAAACATTCCGACTGGGCCACAAACAGGGTTGTTCCCGATGCAGCGGCCATATCCACCAGTTCCTGGGCCTGTTCAGCCGTGGTGGCCAGGGGTTTTTCCACAAAGACGGGGATATGCCTTTCCAAGAAAAATTTTGCGTAATCGTAGTGGGTGGTTGCCGGGGACGCCACGACAGCAAAATCCACACCCGCTTTGCTCGCATTTTCAAGATTTAATTTATCTGCAATCCCGCCAAATTCGGCTTGAGTGTCAGCCACAGCCACAAAATTGACACCGCACAGTTCGAAACGGCGGCGATGGCGCTCGCCCATGGTTCCGTTGCCTACAAGTACTGCCTTATATTCGCTTTTCAATTTCTTTCTCTTCTAGATTCCGGGTCAAGCCCGGAATGACGCAAAACCTGTACTATTCCTTCTCTTTCGGCTTGCCTGCACGCTTAGGGTCGTAGGGGTCCACGTGCACCAGGGCATCCACCACGTTCTCGTCGGCCTGAATCAGCAGTTGTTCCACCTCTTCGGCCACGTCGTGAGCCTCCAGCAGGCTCATCTGAGCGTCCACCACGATATGCAGGTCCACATGCAGGTCGCTCCCTACATAGCGGGTGCGGAACCCGTGGACGCTCATCACCTTTGAATGCCCGAGGGCGATTTCCAGAAGTTTCTTGGCCACCTGCTCGCTTGCCCCCTGGTCCACCAGCTGCCTAGCCCCCGGAGAGGCTATCTCGTAGGCCGAACGCAGCACAAAGAATGCCACGATCAAGGCACCCACCGCATCGGCAAACCAGAGTTGCGGAAACACCAGCGAAATGACCACCGCGATAAGCACCGGTATAGAACTGAAGGCATCGCTACGGTGATGCCAGGCGTTTGCTTCCAGGGCCTGGCTCCGAATCTTGCGCCCCTCGGCGCGGGTATAATGAAATAGAATTTCCTTGATAACAATAGAGGCCAGCGCCATCACCGCCACCACGGTTTCGGGGTGCGCGCCCTCTCCCTGCAAAAGGGTCTGGACCGCCTTGTAGCCAAGACCCACACCCACGGCGGCCACCGAAAGCCCGATACCCATGGTCACGAGGGTCTCGAAACGCCTGTGTCCGTAGGGGTGTTCGGCGTCGGGGGGCAAGTTCCAGAAATGGCTTCCCACGATGACCGCGATGTCCGTCACAAAGTCAGAGGCACTGTGGATGGCGTCTGCCACCAGGGCCTGGGACCCGCCGAAAAACCCGGCCAGAAACTTGAGTACCGTCAAGGCGGCGTTCCAGCCAAGCCCCACCCACGTCACGCGGCGGACTTCGGAGCTGTCATCTTTTTTTACGATACGGGTCATGATTAGGGGCTAGGATCTAGGGGTTAGAAGTTGTAGGTTGTAGGCTTTAGGGTTGCTGGAGACAAGACGCTTCAATGGTAGGTGGTAATATAAAAAATGCAACCGAATGCGGTTCCGGGGCATCAAAGTTTGTGTTAGTCACGAGAATACTTTTTATTTTTGCAACCGACCCATGAAGAAACTTCTGAAGATACTCATCGTACTCCTTGTGCTCGCGGCCATTGCCGTAGGCGTGAAGTTCTTTTTCTTCAGAAATTCTGCGGCAAGCGAAGTAGGCGTACCGGTCAGCGCCCCCGTGACCAAGCTGACCCTTTCTACCGTCATTTCGGCTACCGGCACCCTGGAGCCCGTGGACCAGGTGGAAGTGGGCACCCAGGTTTCAGGCGACATCGCCGAAATTTTCGTGGACTTCAATTCCAAAGTCAAAAAGGGCCAGGTCATCGCGGAACTAGACAAGTCCAAGCTGCAGTCCACCCTGAACCAGGCGGAAATCGCCCTCCATTCCGCGGAAATCGACTACCAGTACAAGGCCAACACCTACCAGAGAATTTTGGCACTGTCTCAGTCCAACAGCGCCAGCGCCGTGGACCTGGAACAGGCCGAATACAACATGAACGCCGCCAAGTACGCCCTGGAGCGCAGCCAGAACGACGTGGCCCAGGCCAAGTTGAACCTGAGCTATGCCACCATCAAGAGCCCCATCGACGGCGTGGTGCTGAAGCGGGCCGTAGACGTGGGCCAGACAGTGGCCGCCTCCATGAGTACGCCAACCCTGTTCGTCATCGCCAAGGACCTGAAGCAGATGAAGGTCATGGCCGACGTAGACGAAGCGGACATCGGCTCGGTGAAAAAAGGCCAGAAGGTCACCTTCACCGTAGATGCCTTCCAGAACGAAACCTTTACGGGCAAGGTGCAAGAAGTCCGCCTGAGCCCCACCACCACAAGCAACGTAGTCACCTACACGGTGGTCATCAACGCCAAGAACCCGAAACTCCGTAGTCACCTACACGGTGGTCATCAACGCCAAGAACCCGAAACTCAAGCTCCTCCCCGGCATGACGGCCACCTGTACTATCGTCACCAAAGAAGTGAAAAACGCCCTCACCATCCCGGTAAAGGCCCTAAAGTTCAACCCTGCTGGCGGCACCGCCTTTGCAAAGCCCGAAGGACTGCCGCCACCGCCAGATGCGGCCGCAGGCGGATTCCCAGGAGCCTCGCAAAAAGGCGCAAAGAAAAGGACAAACCGCCCGCCTAAACAGGACGGCGACAAAGTCTGGATAAACCTGAACGGTAAACTGGTCCCCCACCCCGTCACCATCGGTATGAACGACGGCGTGAACGTCCAGGTGCTGAAGGGCCTTGACCTCGGGGATTCCGTAGTCGTGAGTCAAGAAGCCCGTACCGTCGGCGCCACCGAAAGAAGCGGTGGCAGCCCATTCATGCCTACCCCGGGCAAAAAGAAAAAGTAATCGCTCATTGTCATTCCTGGCTTGACCAGGAATCGCCGAACCGATGTAATGGAGATGCCCGCTCAAGGCGGGCATGACAAGAGTAGCCTTTAGTTCTTAGCCTTAAAATCCGCCACGTTCTGGGCGAATTCTGCCAGGTATTCCTTGGCGGCCTTGACCACGGCCTCGGGCACGTAGCCGAATTCCTTCTCCAGCACGCCGGCCGGAGCGGAAGCGCCAAAGCGTTCCAGACCGCAGGCCTTGCCGAAGCCGCCCACCACACGGTCGAACAGCACCGGAAGACCGCTGCTCAGAGCGAACACCGGAGTCCAGGGCACCAGAATCTTGTCGCGGAAATCCTTGGGCTGGGAAAGGAACAGGGCCGGGCTAATCATAGAAACCACGCGAACCTTCTTGCCTTCGCCGCGGAGGACTTCGGCGGCTTCGTGTTCCAGCAGCACGTCGGAACCGTTGGCCACCAGGGTCAAGTCCGGCTTTTCGCCGGCGGCGGTGTTGTCGCTTACAATGTAAGCGCCCTTACGGCAGGCCTTGGCGGCTTCGTAGCGGTTTTCGCCGGGGAGGCTTTTCACCACCTGACGGGTCAGAATGAGAGCCGAGAGTTTCGAAGGCGTCTGCCGGACGGAGCACCAGCATCTCGGACTTGCCGTTTTCTTTCTTGAGGTCTTCAAGCAGGCGGATCTGAGTTTCGTGCTCGATAGGCTGGTGTGTGGGGCCGTCTTCACCAACGCGGAAGCTGTCGTGAGTGAACACGTACTTGACCGGAAGACCCATCAGGGCCGCCATACGGATGGCGGGCTTCATGAAGTCGCTGAACACAAAGAAGGTAGCGCAAATCGGATACAGACCACCATGGAGGGCGATACCGTTACAGATGGCGCCCATGGTCAGTTCCGCCACGCCCACCTGCACGAAAGCTCCCTTGAAGTCATTCGGGCGGAAGATGCCCGTCTTGTTGAGGAAGGCCTGGGTGTTGTCGGAGTTGGAAAGGTCGGCAGAACTGCAGATAATGTTGTGGTAGTTTTCAGCCAGGTAACCCAGCACCGTACCGCTGGTAACGCGGGTCGCCACGCCCTCCTTGATGGGGAGCTTGGAAAGGTCCAGCTTGGGAGCCTTGCCCGAGAGCCATTCGTTCAGAGTGGCAGACTTCTCGGCGTTAGCCTTGTCCCATTCAGCCTTCTGCTTTTTCCATTCGGCGGCGATACCGCGAAGTTCCTGCTTGCGAGCTTCGAAGCCAGCCTTCACGTCGTCGAAAATCTGGAACGGGTCTTCGGGATTGCCACCCAGGTTCTTGACGGTAGCTTCGGTAGATGCTCCGGCAGCATTCAACGGCTGGCCGTGAGTGCTGACCTCGCCCTCGTAGCTGCGGCCATCTTCGGCAACGGCGCCCTTGGCCATAGTGGTGTGGCCGTAAACGAGCACCGGGCGTTCCGTTTCGGCCCAGGCCGCCTTGAAGGCCTTGCGGAGTTCGGCGATGTTGCTGCCGTCGCATTCGATAACGCGGAATCCCCAGGATTCATACTGGGCCACAAAGTCGTGGCTCATGACCTCTTCGGTCTTGCAGCTCAACTGCACCTGGTTCGCGTCATAGAAGAAGATCAAATTAGAAAGCTTAAGGTGACCGGCAATGCGGCCCACACCGTAGGCGATTTCCTCTTCGAGGCCACCGTCAGAAACCAGGCACACCGTCTTGTGTTCCAAGATAGAGCCGAAACGTTCCACCATGAACCTTTCAGCGATGGCGGCACCCAAGGCAATGCCGTGGCCGATTCCCAGAGGACCCGAAGAGTTCTCGATACCGAGAGCCACATCTACTTCAGGGTGGCCCGGCGTGCGGGAGCCCAGCTGACGGAAATTCTTGATGTCGTCCATAGTGAGCCGACCCACCAGGGCCAGTTCGGAATAGAGCAGCGGACTCATGTGGCCCGGGTCCATAAAGAAGCGGTCGCGGGCCATCCAGTTCGGATCATCGGGGTCGAAGCGCAAGAACTCGGAATAGAGGAGCGTTATAGCATCAGCAGCTCCCATCGCACCACCCGGGTGACCGGACTTGGCCTTTTGGACCATGGCGGCGGAAAGGATACGGACATTGTCTGCGGCTTTGGTAACTAATGAGTCTTGCACGACCAACCTCTTGGGTGTTGAAATTCGCGACCAAATCTAGCTTTTATTAGACATTCTCTCAAGGTAATTTGGCCAACTATCACGCCATAACACAAAAAAATTATATTTGAAAACGATGAAAAATTTTATCTCGTTGTTACTCAAAAACTTAGGCCACCCCGTCGGAATTATCGGGCTAGTCGTTGCCCTAGCTATACCCTTCCTCATTTACCTTGCCCCCAACGTGGGCCACAAGGAGACCATCCGCCTACTGGACCTGAACCTACCCCTACCGCTGTTCCTTGTGCAACTTGCCCTGGGCATCCTGCTGTGCTGCTCGTTGAGCAAGGATTTCAGGGAATGGTTCAAGGGCATTCTCCCCGCAGGCCCCATCGTTCTCGCCGCCCTGATTTCGGCCATTGCCATTGCCGTCTTCGCGGGCACCCAGATCGAGGCCCGCCACAGGGTCCAGAGTGACGAAAGCGTCTTTATGTCCGTGGCCCAGAACATGTACCACAACCACATGTCCGCCACCTGCAACCAGGGCGAATTTAACGGCAGCCAGCTGGACTGCACCAACAAGAGCAACAGTTTCAAGTCCAAGGGTCTAGCCTTCCTCTACGTACTGGGAATGCCCCTGTTCGGCACAGACCTGCACTGGATTTTCAAGGGCGAGCTTCTGCTGCTCCCCCTATCGTTCCTACTGATGTTTTTAGCCATCGTGGCGTGGACAAGGCAGCCCCTGCTGGCATTCTTCGCCGCCCTCCTCATGGCGCTACAGCCCACCGTACTTTTCCAGTTCCGGGCCATGTCGGTGGAACCCCTGTACATTTTCCTTTCGGCCCTTTCCCTTTTCGTTTTCAAGTGGGCCTTTGACCGCAACACAATCCAGCATTGGGCACTCCTGGCCCTGACACTTGCCTTTTTCGCCCAGACCAGGCAAGAAACCGTATTCTGCCTGTTGCCCTTTATCCTGTTTGCCCTGCCGAAACTACTGGACAAGAAGGACTTCAAAGCTCCCGTATTCTTCGTTCTCCTATCCCTGTTCTCTGCCCCCGTATTGCTCACCATCAGCTACTACCAGGGTTTCGGCTTCCAGGGTGGTGAATTTTCGGCCCATGGGCACTTTATCGAAGACCTGGTAAATAACTGGAAGGTCATGACCAAGCCCCTGAACAGCAAAGGCGAACTTGTCAACCCCTTCCTCACCTACTTCAACTGGCTTTTCCTTATCGGGCTCTTGTACCTGATTTACCGTGCCGTCATGGACTTCCGCAAGGGAAACAAGTTCTACCTGGGAACCCTCGTGTTCCTCGCCTTGTACCATATCCAGACTTACATGATTCTGGAAAACGTTTCCGGCGACTTCGGCATTGAAATCAACCAGCGTTACAGTCTGGTGATGATTCCCAGCATGGCATTTCTGGCCGCGCTCCCTGTGGCCCACCTGATTGAATACTTCAGCACAGACTCCAAGACCAAGAAGCAGACTTCTGCCGCCCTGGTGCTGGGACTCCTCTTCACGCTGCTATTTGCCGGTTGGACATTCCACTACAAGGCGGATTTCAACAAGAACATCATGTACAACAGGAATCACCTGACCACCGAAGAGCAGGAAATCTGGAAATGGCTCAACGAGCAGGCCCCCGGTGACAAGCTGTTCATCTACGGCAGGCCCTGGCACTTTATCGCCTACGGCGTATCCGCGTTCCATTACGACAAGGTCCGTCAAATGGGGAACGATCAGATTAAGGGACTCCTGGAAAAGTACAACGGCAATGTCTACTATATCCGTGGCCTGGACTGCTGGGACAGCCAGACCTACCACAAGAAGGCCGTAGAACACCGCATCGCTACCACCTGCGATGTATTTGAGCGGGAAATGGACCTGGAAGGTATCAAAAACATCTTGATTACCAACAACTACTGGGTACAAATTGCCAAATTCAACGGTCGCAAGAACTACAACCCCGCAAACATCATCCAGGTTTCCGAACCTGCAAGAGGCATGCTGGAGGATAGTTCCGCTGTTGCAGGCCCCCTGCTCCTAAATTACAGGCTCAAGGAGCAGACAAACGCCCCCAGAAACTGGAACGTCCGAGTCATCCACGACAGGGTCATGATAAAGGACACCATCTACGTCCCAGGAGACTACAATGTCCTGATAGAAGAAGACAAGTTGAAACCGGGCTACAACACCTTCCGCTACATGATCATGGAAGGCAACAAGGTCATAGCCCAAGTCAGCAAGACCTTCTTTAACGAGGCCAACGGCGCCAAAAAACTGATTGACCTGCAATACGAATCCCACAAGCAGGAATGGGGAAACATCGGCAAAAACAAGAGCATCGAAGGAAAGACTCTTACTATCAACGGCCACGAGTTCAAGGAAGGATTCGGCACCCACGCCGCCTCCGAAACCGTTTACGACATCGGAAAACAATTCAAGGAATTCCATGCCGTCGTCGGCCTGGATGACGAATCTCTCTGCAGCGAAGGCGTTTCCGTACAGGTTATCGGCGATGGCAATGTCCTGGCCGAAACGCCCGTATTCAAGGCGGGAACCCTCCACGCCCTTAACGCCAATATCGAAGGTGTCCAAAAGCTCACCCTCAAGACTACCGCCAAGGGCAGCATCGACTGCAGCCACGTAGACTTCGTGAACGCGGTGCTGGTCCCGTAAACAAATGTGAGATGTGAAATGTGGAATGTGTGATTATCCATCCCACATTTGTCACTTCACATTAATCACTTTACTATATTAATCGTATGTTATTGTCCGTCATCATTCCCGTCTATAACGAAGAAGAAATTGTCGCGGAAACCTACCGTGTCCTGGAAGAGGAGCTCAAGGAAATCGAACACGAGCTCATTTTCGTGAACGATGGTTCCAAGGACCGCACCCGCGAAATTTTGGAAAGTCTCCTGCCAGGAAACCCCAACAACAAGGTTGTCAACTTCAGCCGGAATTTCGGACACCAGGCGGCCTTTAGCGCAGGCCTGGACCACGCCCAAGGCGACGCCGTGGTCATCATCGATGGCGATTTGCAAGACCCGCCCAGTCTGATTCACGAAATGCTCAAAAAATGGCAGGAAGGCTACCAGGTGGTTTATGCGCAGCGCAATAAGCGCAGGGGCGAAACCATATTCAAACGCTTTACTGCCTACTGTTTCTACAGACTTATCGGCAAGCTCACCAACATCGAGATTCCGCCCGATACCGGCGATTTCCGCCTTATGGACCGCTGCGTGGTAGACCAGCTGAAAAACTTGCCCGAACGGAGCCGCTTCTTGCGTGGGCTAGTGTGCTGGGTAGGCTTCAAGAAGATTGGCGTCAAGTACGACCGTGCCGAACGCACCGCAGGCTCGTCCAAGTATCCCCTGCGCAAGATGCTCCACCTGGCCGGAGACGGCATCACCGGATTCAGTTCCGCTCCGCTGAAAATCAGTTTCTATATCGGGCTGTTCGCCGCCCTCATCAGTTTCGGTGTGTTCGTCTGGTCCATTCTAGAAAAGATTCTCTCCCCCGCCACCACGGTGCCGGGCTGGGCATCTCTCATGACGGCCATCGTGTTCTTTGCCGGCGTACAGCTTATTTCCATCGGCATTCTGGGAGAATACATCGGCCGCATCTACGACGAAGTCAAGCAGAGACCGTTGTACATCGAGGATAAGAAATGAAATCCAAACTTTTTGTGATGAGTGCCGCTAGCGGCGCAGGCAAGACTACCCTGAAAGACAAGGTCATCGGGGAATTTCCCGACATCGTGTATTCTATCTCTGCCACCACCCGCGCCCCCCGCGAGGGCGAGGTGAATGGGGTCCACTACTTTTTCAAGACCAAGGAAGAGTTCGAGCAGATGATCAAGGACGACGCCCTGGTGGAATACAACCTGGTCCACGGAAACTACTACGGCACACCCAAGAGTTTCGTAGAGGACATGCTCAAGCAGGGCAAGCGGGTACTCTTTGACCTGGACGTGTTCGGCAAGGTGAACTTCGACAAGGTCTATCCCGATGCCACAGGCATTCTGATTCTGCCGCCCAGCGAAGAAGAACTGGAACGCAGGCTCCGTGGCCGCGGCACCGATTCCGAAGAGGTTATCCAGACACGCCTGCACAATGCAAAGAAAGAGATGGAATTTGCCAAGACCCAAGGCAAGTACGAGTACACCATCGTGAATGACGACCTGGAACGTGCGGCCGACGAACTCAGGAAAATCCTGACGCCTTAATGCTAGATTCCGGGTCCCCGGATCGAGTCCGGGGCAGGCTCAGCCCGGAATGACGTTGGAGTCGTGGCGTTTTCGCTAAAAAGGAGATGCCCGCACGGTGGCGGGCATGACAATTACACTGAACGAACCGTTTCGGAACTACAGAGAAGCCAGGAACTTCGTGGCCTTGTCGGCGTAGTTCTGGTTGTCGCCGTAGACTTCCAGCAGGCGTTCTGCCGTGTTCTTGGCCTTAGCGTCAAGACCCTGCTGCTGGTAGACCAGCGTGAGCTTCCACATGGCGTCGGCCACCATGGGGGCTTCGTCTACAGGTTCTTCTTTCTGGAAGCGGTCTTCCTTGTCACCGGTGCGCTTACCGAATTCGCTAATGTACTTTTCAAGCAGGTTGGCTGCAGCAGCGTAGTCTTCCTTTTCCATCTTTACAGAGGCGAGACCATGCATGGCGGCGGAACGGACCAGCACTACAGAACCAGCATTGTCCAAAGACTTCTGGAACAGAGCGGCGGCACCGTCCAAGTCACCCTTTTCGTACTTGATGTTGCCTGCATAGAGGCAAGCCTTAGCAAGAGCAAGGCCATCCAAAGAATGGGCGTTAATCTTGGATTCGAATTCCGCAAGGGCGTTATCGGTTTCGCCAGCATAGAGGAGCGTCATGCCGGTACCCAGGAGTTCAGCCTGTTCGGCAGCGGCGGCCTTGCGGGAATCCCTCAGCTGGACCACGCCAGCCACCACGACGAGAATCACCACCAGGGCGACAACAACCTTGGTTCCATGATGGACAAAAAATTCCTTAATTTCAGAATTATTCGCATTTGCTTCGTTAGCCATAATATGCATCCATTTTGAAAATTTGTGAGCAATCATAGAAAAATTTGGGATTCTTGCCAACCGAAACAACGCCGATATTGACAAAAAAGGGCCCTATTGCTATTTTTGAGCCCGCTATGCCACTCTAGCTCAGCTGGTAGAGCAGCTGATTCGTAATCAGCAGGTCGGCAGTTCAAATCTGCTGGGTGGCTCGAAAATCCCGCATTCCGAACGGTTTGCGGGATTTTTTCTATATTTGGCGCCCTATGAATCCGAATGGCGCCATCATTGTACAGAGCAACCTCGAAATCATGGTCGAGGTGGACAATCCGAACTACGAATCCGCACGGGACGCTATCGCCCCCTTCACCGAACTGGTCAAGAGCCCCGAGCACCTGCACACCTACAAGATTTCACACCTGAGCCTCTGGAACGCGGCTTCCACGGGCCTCCGCGCAACCGAAGTGCTTGAACGGCTAGAAAGCCAGAGCCGCTACCCCATTCCCCAGACAGTCATTACCGAAGTGGAAGACTACATGGCGAGGTACGGGCTGCTCCGCCTGCGCAAAGACGGCGACCGCCTGCTTCTGGAATCCGACGACACCTACATGTTCACCGAGATTTGCCACCTGAAAGAGGTGGAACCCTTTGTGGTAAAGTTCCTGGACGACAAGCACGCCGAAGTGGACCCCGAGCGCCGTGGCCACCTGAAGATGGCCCTCACCAACGCAGGATTCCCGGTAGAAGACCTGGCAGGCTACATCCAGGGCGACCCGCTGCCCATCAAGCTCCGCGAAACAACGCTGGAAGGCAAGGAGTTCAAGCTCCGCGACTACCAAAAAGAGGCGGCCCAAGTGTTCTACGCCAGCGGCTCGGAAAAGGGCGGCTCCGGCGTCATCGTGCTCCCCTGCGGTTCGGGCAAGACGGTCATCGGCCTTGCCACCATGGCCCTTGTGCAGACAAAGACCCTTATCCTTACGCCCAACATTTCCGCCTCCCGCCAGTGGATCCGGGAAATCTGCGACAAGACGGACCTGACCATCGACCAGGTGAAGGAATACTCCGGTGAAGTGAAGGAAATCGGCCCCGTGACGGTGGCCACCTACCAAATCCTCACCCAGCGTAAAAAGGTAAAGGACCCGAACAAGCAGGGCGAGCCCGAACCGGATGACCTGACCGAAGAAGAAGTCAAGAAGGAACTGGCAAACTTCCCGCTGTTCAGCCAAGAAAAATGGGGCCTCATGATTTACGACGAGGTGCACCTGTTGCCGGCCCCGGTATTCCGTCTGAGTACCGAAATGCAGGCCACCCGCCGCCTAGGACTTACCGCCACGCTGGTCCGCGAAGACCACAAAGAGACGGAAGTGTTCAGCCTTATTGGCCCTAAAAAGTACGACATTCCCTGGCGCGTATTGGAAGCCCAGGGCTGGATCGCCACCGCCGACTGTAACGAAATCCGCATTCCCATGGAAGCGGAACTGAAGATGAAATACGCCCTGGCGCCGGTTCGTGAAAAGATTACGCTGGCCAGCACCAACCCCGAAAAGACTGACATCGTGAAGCGTCTCCTCGCCCACTTTGACAAAGACGAAGACCGGGTGCTCATCATCGGGCAGTACATCGACCAGCTAGAAAAGCTGGCCCAGGAACTGAACATCCCGCTGATTACAGGAAAGACTCCCAACAAGGAACGTGAACGCCTTTACGCCGCCTTCCGCCACGGGGAACAGAAGAACCTGATGGTCTCCAAGGTAGGCAACTTCGCCATCGACCTTCCCGACGCCAACATCCTCATCCAGATTTCGGGAACCTTTGGAAGTAGGCAAGAAGAAGCCCAGCGCCTGGGCCGAATCCTGCGCCCCAAGAGCGATGGCGGCATAGCCCACTTCTACAGTATCGTAACCCAGGATTCCAAGGAACAGGAGTTCTCCATGAACCGCCAGCTGTTCCTCACCGAACAGGGATACGCCTACAAGATTATCAAGCGGGGCGACTGGGATATTTTGAGCCGCACGCCGGAAGAACTGGCCGCGCGGTAACCCTCTAGTTGTCGGCGAGCTGGATCTTTAGGCGGCTTCGGTACACGTCGCCATCGGCGGAAGCTGTATATTCATAACGCCCCGCATACAGAATCTCCAGACGTTTCTGGAAGGTCGAAAGCCCGAGGCCACTCGCCTTTCGGGGAGACTTGGACACCTTCGGGAAATTGGAATTTTCCGTTTCCAAAACAAGTTCGTCGCCCTGTTGCCTGATGGTAATATGGGCAAAACTTTTCCCCTTGGGGTTCTTGCTGTGCTTCAAGGCATTTTCCACCAGGGGCATGGCAATCAAGGGCGCCACCGGAGTTTGCGGGTCTTCCATTTCCACATCGAATCGGTAATCGAAGCTGTCGTCTAGCCGGAGTTTTTCCAGGTTCCCATACATCCGCAAAATTTCCACATCTTCTTCCAGAGGTATCGCGTCGTCAGCTGTCTGGTACAGGGTTACTCGCAAAAGTTTCGAAAGCTCCGTCATGGATTTTTCCGCCCGTTTGGAATCTATGGAAATCAGCGCTGTTATGTTGTTCAAGGTATTGAACAGAAAGTGGGGCGAAAGCTGGTTTTTCAAAAATTCCAGTTCATATTGCAAACGGCTGCGTTTCTGTTCCCTGACCACAAAACCGCGTAGGATTTGCGCCGATATAAGGCGGTAAAACACGCAGATGACACAAACTAGGCAAACCAGTACCACAAAGGAAAAGACGGTCCAATAGCTGAAATGTCCCTTTACCGAAGAGAACATGTAGGAATTGAAAAAGTAACTCGCCCCCTGTCCTGGAATTCGGTCTATCAAGAAAAACACCACCTCCCGCAAAAAGCAGGTTACCAGGATAAGAACAGCATTGTATACAAAGTAAATTCCATAATGCTTATTGAGAATGTAATAACACCCCGATGCTCATCAGCACGGGGAAATAAAAATTCATGAGTTCTCGCCAGTCCAAACCGATTACCGAACGGGTAACCGGATCCCCGATGTAGAGCATGGGAAAAATCAGGATAAAGAGAAATATGAGTATCTGGGGCACGTAGGCCGGGACAGGGAAAGACAATTTTTCCTCCTGTTCCAGGATTTCACGAATTTTTTTCTCATATCGATCGAAATCCCTTTCCTGGGCCCCCTGCCACCTCTGTCGAAGCTTGAAAATGGAAATTTTGCTTTTTTCTGGTTCCATAATGACAAAAATAGGTCCTAAAGGGCCCCAATTAAAGGCCAAAATGACAAATTTATGACAAAAAAGCGAAATTTCCCGACAAAAACCAAATTAAACTTTTGCAAGGACTAGGGGACTCCCTGACACTCGGAAGAGCATTCGGAGGTAGATTTATAGGCGTAAAGAAAAGGATCTATCATGAACGCCGCTACCTACACACGTGATGAAAGAAGTACCTATTTTCAGTACCTGGAAGACATTTCTGCCATTCCCCTGCTGACTCCAGCTGAGGAAAAAGTACTGATCAAGAAGGTCAAGGAAGGTAGCCGTGAGGCCTTGGATTTGCTGGTCAAATCCAACCTGCGTTTCGTGGTGAACATCGCAAACCTTTACAAGGGTCAAGGGCTGGAAGTGGGTGAACTTATCAGTGAAGGCAACATGGGCCTTATCGAGGCCGCTCGCCGTTTCGACCCCAGTCAGAAAATCAAGTTTATCAGCTACGCCGTGTGGTGGGTCCGTCAGAACATCACCCGCGCCATTGCCGAAAAGGGCCGCATGGTCCGCATCAGCGCCGAAAAGGAACTGATTCTGCGCCGTTTCAACAAGAAGGGCGGCAAGCTCAAGCAAGTCGTTGGCGGAAGCTACATTCTGGACAGCGAAAGCCTGGAAGGTGTTTCCAAGTACAAGGGCGACGCCATTGACAAGGTGCTGATGATGGGTAACCGCACTTCTTCCCTGGAAGCCCCTGTGGGCGAAGATGGTGATTCTACCCTGGGCGACTGCATTGCCTCTAACGATTTCCGCACCGAAGACCTGGCCGAAAAGAATAACCGCCGCAGGGTTTTCGAAAAAGTTTTGAACAAGAACCTGGACAAGCAAGAAAGCGATATTCTCAAGCTCTATTTCGGTTTCAAGATGGACAGCGACTTGAACCTGAAGGAAATTTCCCCCATGGTGAAGCTCTCCAAGGAACGGGTCCGCCAGCTTAAGGAAAGCGCCCTCGCAAAGCTCCGGAACGACCGCATCCAGAAAATCCTGGACGAAGCGGCATAAAAGTTTTTTCTCCTCTCTCTCCTATTATCAAAAACCGGCCTATATGGCCGGTTTTTTCCGTTTTTGGGCAAGGCCCGACCCCGAGAAATTGTATTTTTTAGACATGACTATCAATAGCTCGATTTTGCGCAAAGCATTTGTTCTTACCTTAACCGCCCTGGGCCTCGCCTCGGCTGCCGAGAAGGCCACCCCGCCGGGAGACTTTTACGATGAAGTCTCTAGGCTCAACAAGGTCTTTTCGGAAGTAAACCGCAAGTACGTAGAAGACGTGAACCCCACGGAACTCACCGACGCGGCCCTGAACGGCATCCGGAACATCTTGGACCCCCACACCACCGTGTTTACGCCCAAGGACTACGAAGGCCTGAAAGTATCCATGGAAGGAAAGTTTGGCGGCGTGGGCATTACCATCAGCCTGCGTGACAATATTCTCACCGTGATTTCGCCTCTCTCCGGAACCCCGGCCTTTAGACTCGGCATCCGCGCCGGCGACCGCATCCGTAAAATCGACGGCAAGGACACCAAGGGGCTTTCCCTAGACGACGCCGTAAGCAAGCTCCGCGGAAAGATCGGCACCGACGTGACCGTATCCATCGAGCGTGAAGGCGTGCCCGAGTTGATGGACTTTACCATTACCAGAGCCGAAATTGTGGTGCACGCCGTTCCTTACTACGGCATGGTCAGCAACGACATCGGCTATATCAAGCTTGCCACCTTTAGCGACAAGACCCTGAGCGATGTAGAGAACGCCATAAAGAGCCTGCAAAAGCAAGGCATGAAGAAGTTGATTCTGGACATGCGCTACAATCCCGGTGGACTTTTGAACCAGGCCATCGAAATTAGCGAACTGTTCCTGAAGCGCGGAAACGTGATTGTCAGCACCAAGGGCCGCACCCAGAAGACCGAGAGCCACGCCCGCAAAGACGGCATCGTGAAGCCCGATATGCCAATCGTGGTTCTTGTGAACCAGGGTTCTGCCAGTGCCGCGGAAATTGTATCCGGTGCCCTGCAGGACTGGGACCGGGCCCTGATCATCGGAAAGACCTCTTTCGGCAAGGGTTCCGTACAGACTATTTTCCCGCTGGACAACCAGGGTAACGCCCTGAAGCTCACCACGGCCTTCTACTACCTGCCCTTCGGACGGTGCATCAACAAGCCCGAGAACGGCATCAAGGGCCTGAAGCTCATGGAAGACGAATACGCCGAAGGCGAAGAGGGCGTGGCCAAGGCTGACTCTACAAAGAAGGACACCGCCAAGGTGGACACCTTCTACACCAACAACGGACGCATGATGTTCGGCGGTGGCGGAATTACCCCCGACGTAGACGTGGATCTTTCCCCCATGCCCTGGGTAGTCCAGGTGCAGGAACGGATGGCTATGTACTTTAAGTTTGCGGTGAAGGTCCGCCCGGGTCTCGACAAGTCCGGCGTCAAGATGGACGCCTCCTGGGAAGTTCCCGATTCCCTGTATACCCAGTTCAAGAATTTCTGTCTGAAAGACACCAACTTCATGAAGGTGAAGAGCAATGCCCTAGTAGGCGTAGATCAACTGGAAAAGAGCATCATCCAGGAACAGAACTACATGGGTGACAGTTCCAAGACTATTACGGATTCCACCCTGGCCGCCCGCCTCGCCGACATGAAGAGCGCCCTGGAAGTAAGGCGCGAAGCCCAGTTCGACGAGAACAAGGAATACATCAAGGACGGTATTAAGCGGGAACTGCTGACCGCCATGGTGAACGACTCCGTAAGTACCGCATTCTCCCTGAAGCGGGATGAACAGCTGAAGGAAGCCATCAAGTACCTGAGCGACATGAACCTCTTCAAGAAGGCCATGGCCGCTCCCACCAAGAAACAACCCGACGCCAAGGCTGGTGCCGCAAAGCCTGCCGCCAAGGACAACAAGAAAAAGAAGTAGGGCTGAATTGATTGACGTGATGAACAACGCCGCTGAATCCTTGGGACACTTTGTCCGAAGGTTTTTCCGCACGGTCATCAACTATATCAAGTTCGTGTGGGAACTGTTCAAGAACATTCCCGGAGCCTTCTCCAATTTTCACACCACCGTGGAACAGATGCAGGTGGTGGGCATTACTAGTATTCCTGTGGTGTTCGCGGCGTCCATGGCCACGGGCGCTATCATGTCGTGGCAGCTGGCATACCAGTTTGGCGACATGATTCCCATGATGTTCGTGGGCATGGCTGTGGGAAAGTCTGTGATGGTGGAACTTTGCCCCATTCTCACCGCGATGGTGCTGGCGGGCCGTATTGGGGCCTCCATGTGCTCGGAGCTTGGGACCATGGCGGTGACCGAACAGCTGGACGCCTACAAGGTGCTGGGACTTAGCCCCTTCAAGTTTTTGCTGGCTCCCCGCCTTATCGCTACCGTCATCATGTTGCCGGTGCTGACCGTCATCAGTATCTTCATCGGTATCGTGGGCGGTTACGAAGTGGCCCACCTGTACAAAGAAGTTTCGTGGTCCGTGTTCTTCTACGGCGTGCGCATGTTCTACCACAACTGGGACCTGGTGGTAGGCCTTATCAAGGCCACCCTTTACGGATTCTTTATTTCTAGCTACGCCTGTTTCTTTGGCTACTACACCCACAGCGGTGCAGAGGGCGTAGGCAAGAGCACCAAGGCCACCGTGGTGGCCGGCATGACCAGCATTCTGATTGGCGGATTCACCCTGTCCAAGCTGCTGCTGGTATAGTCCCATGGCCTTTACAAAGCGCAAGAGAAAAGAATTTACTGGCCACAAGGTCGTGGACGTAGAACTGCTTGTAGACCGCGTGCTGGAGAAGTTCAAGCTGGCCGACGAGATGCAGTTCCAGAGCCTTTCGGAACGATTCAAGGAAGTGGTAGGAGACCTGATTTCCCCCCATGTAAAACCGGTCGAAATCAAGAAGGGAATTCTCTCCCTGAAGGTGGACAATTCAGCCTGGAAAAGCGAACTGTTCCTGCAAAAAAAAGCTATAATTGACAAGTGTAATTTGATGCTCGGAAGCCCTGTAATTCAAGGCATCCGCTTTATCTAGTTTAGTACAGTAGAGGCGCAAGCCTCAGAGGAAATATGGCAGAAGAATCTGAAGAAATGAAGAAGGCCGAAGAAGCCTACAGCGGTTCAAGTATTACCGTTCTGGAAGGTCTGGAAGCCGTGCGCGTACGCCCCGCCATGTACATCGGTTCCACCGACATCCGCGGTCTGCACCACCTGGTGTGGGAAGTGGTGGACAACTCCGTGGACGAGGCCCTGGCTGGATTCTGTAGCCATATCGAAATTTCAATTCTCCCTGGAAACGGCATCCGCGTCACCGACAACGGCCGCGGCATTCCCACCGACATCCACCCCAAGGAACACATTGGCACCATCGAGGTGGTGATGACCAAACTCCACGCCGGTGGTAAGTTCGACAGCAATTCCTACAAGGTTTCCGCTGGCCTTCACGGCGTGGGCGTGAGCTGCGTTAATGCGCTTTCTAACAAGCTTATCGTTACCGTCCGTCGCGACGGCAAGGTGGTAAAGCAGGAATTCGCCAGAGGCATTCCCTGCGGCCCCCAGGTTGAGGTGGGCCCCTCCGACGGAACCACCGGCACCAGCGTGGAATTCTATCCGGACGATTCCATCTTTACCGAGACGGTCTATGTGTACGACACGCTGGCTACCCGCTTCCGCGAACTGGCCTTCTTGATGAGTGGGCTCCGTCTAACCCTTACCGACGAGCGTGACCCTGAAAATATCGTCACCGACACGTTCTGCTTCCCGGGTGGTGTTTCCGAGTTCGTGCGCTATGTGGACGAGCACCGTACGCCCCTGTTTAACGAGCCCATTCACCTGGTGCTTCCCGACGGCCAGTACCCGCTGGAAGTGGCCATGTGGTACAACGATGGCTACCAGGAAAACTTCTTCAGCTTTGTGAACAACGTGAACACCTACGATGGTGGTACTCACGTAACGGGCTTCAAGACCGCCCTCACCCGCGTTATCGGCAAGTTCGCCCAAGACATGCCCAAGGGCAAGAAAGAGGCCCAGATTACCGCCGACGATATCCGCGAAGGCCTTACCGCCGTTATCGCCATCAAGGTTTCACAGCCCCAGTTCGAAGGACAGACCAAGCGCAAACTGGGCAACTCTGAAATCGCAAGCTATGTGAACAGCGCCTTCGGTGCCAAGCTGGAAGAATTCTTCCAGGAAAATCCGGCAGCCATCAAGGTGATCCTCGACAAGGTCTACAACGCAGCCGTTGCCCGTGAGGCGGCACACCGCGCTCGTAACCTCGCCCGCCGCAAGAACATCCTTGAAAGCGGCGGACTCCCGGGCAAGCTGGCCGACTGCAGTAGCCGCGACCCCAAGGAATGCGAAATGTTCATCGTGGAGGGTGACTCTGCAGGTGGTTCCGCCAAGATGGGCCGTAGCCGTGAATTCCAGGCCATTTTGCCCCTGCGCGGAAAGATTCTGAACGTGGAAAAGGCAAGCCTCCACCGCGTTCTGGATACCGAAGAAATCCAGAACCTGGTGAACGCCATCGGTACGGGCATCGGCACCGAATTCAAGATTGAGAAGCTCCGCTACCACAAGATCATCATCATGACCGATGCTGATGTGGACGGTTCACATATCCAAACATTGCTCTTGACATTCTTCTTCCGCTACATGCGTCCCCTGATTGACGAGGGCCATATCTTCCTTGCCATGCCTCCCCTGTACAAGCTGAAGGTTGGCCAGAAGGAACGCTACCTTTTCGACGAAAACGAAAAGGACAAGGTCATGGCCGAAGTGGAAGACAAGAAAAACGTAACCATCACCCGATTCAAGGGTCTTGGCGAAATGTCCCCGGAACAGCTGAACGAGACCACCATGGACCCTTCCAGGCGTTTCTTGAAGCAGTGCACCATCGAGGACAGCGTGCTTGCCGACCAGATTTTCAGTATGCTCATGGGTGAAGACGTGGAACCCCGCCGCAAGTTCATCGAGAGCAACGCCTACAAGGTTCTGAACGACTTGGACATCTAAGCCATGAACCCGACCAAGGCCGATTTCCAGAGCGTTTTAAGCCAAGCCCGCGAACTGGTAAAAGACCAGCTCGCGCTAACCGAGCAGGTCATTTTGGACGTGGCGAAAAACGCACCCGCCGGAATTTCGGACAGGCTTGGTACTCTTTTCCAGAAGAAGGGAAAGCGCATCCGCTCTACCCTGCTTTGCCTTATCGCCAACTGCGGAAATACGGCCGCCGACATTAACCGCGTGTCCCATGCCTGCGCGGGTATCGAGCTTTTGCATTCCGCAAGCCTGGTCCACGACGACATCATCGACGACACCGAAGTCCGGCGTGGGCAAAAGACGGCCCACAAGGAATGGGGCACCCAAGTGGCCGTGCTTATCGGCGATTATGTGCTTTCCCAATCTATGCAGACCGTTATTGAGGAACCTGAACGGAACATTCCTGTAATTCTTTCCAAGGCGGCTGACCAACTCATCGCCGGCGAAATTTTGGAACTGGACCACTGCGGAGACATGGAACTTTCCTTCGAGACCTACAACCGGATTATTGACGGAAAGACGGCAGCTCTTATTGATGCCGCTGCGCGAATCGGAGGCATTTTGGCTGGATTCGACATGCCCCTGGTAGACAAGTGCGCCGAGATGGGCAGCCACTTCGGCATTGCCTTCCAAATTATCGACGACCTGCTGGATTACGGCTATGGTTCCAAAAACCTGGACAAGGCCAAGTTCACCGACCTTTCCAACGGGCTAATCACGCTGCCCCTACTGTACTACTTCGATAGTTGCAATCCCGGCGAACGCACCGAAATGGAAACCCTGATCAAGCGGGCCTCAGAAGACAGCGTCCCCGAGCAGATTATGCAGAAGTTAAGCGATAAGGGTGCTTTTGACAAGGCCAAAGCCACAGCGCAAGACCATCTGGAAAAAGCCCTCAAAATCGCACAGATGCTGCCCAACGGCAGCTTTACCGACGAAATTATCGCCATGTTCTCTAGCATGAGCGATCGCGGAAACTAACGAAGTTCAAACAGATCCTTCGACTCGCTGAGCTCGCTCAGGATGACACGGAGTGTCACTTCTTGCGCATCCAGAAGCCAAGGAAGAGCACCACCGACAGAATACACACGGCAATGATGGCCCAGAACGTTGCCGGGGAACCAACCACAGCGTCGCCGTTCATGCCGAAGGGCAACTGAACGTTCATTCCGAACAAACTTGCAAAGAACGTCGGGAGCGAAATGGAAATCGTCACGATGGTCAAGTTCTTCATCAAGCTGTTCACGTTGTTGTTGATAACGCTTGCGCGAGCATCCATCATGGATGTCAAGATGTTTGCGTAGATGTTGGCCTGTTGCAAACTCTGACCATTCTCGATTTGGATATCTTCCAGCAGTTCCCGTTCGGCTTCGGTCCAATTGAGGGAACGTCCCATCTGGAGTTTCTTCAAAAGCGTATCGTTACTGTTCAGAGCGCTCACGTAGTAAATCAAGCCCTTGTTCAGACTGAACATGGACAGCAGGTACTTGTTCTCCATGGAGGTGTTGAGCCGCTGTTCCAAGTCATCATTGATGCGGTTGATAATCTTCAAATGCTCGTTGAAATGGTAGATGGCATAACTCAAGACCTTCAGTACAAAGGTATTCAGGCTGTCAATTTTGGAGAAGCGTTTCTCATCCATCACCGGGATGTCGCTGTCGGTTAACAACAGTACCCAGTCCTTGAAGATGAAGATACCGAAAGATTCCACCCGGAACTGGAAGTTGTCGGCGGCGGAATAGTTCTTGGGCTTCTTAAACACGATGGTGGTAAAGTCGTCGTCGTATTCGATACGGGAAAGCTCGTCAGAGTCGAATGCAGAGGCGATGGTATGCTCGGTAATCTCGTATTCCTTGACCAGGACGCTACGCTGTTCCTGGCTGAGGGAGCCCATCATCACGATGTCTGCTGCATCTTCACTCGGTGCCACCGCCAGACGACCCGATTCGATCTTGTAATACTTGAGCATAGGCGCCCCCTTTATCGAACGGGGTAAATATAGTAAAAAAACAAGCTATATTTGACAACCAAGCGGTAATTCACCTCCACTTCGGAGATTAAGCAAATGAACAAAGTTCTACATCTTCTGTTCTGGGTCGGAACCATTGTCCTTATGGGGTGTTCCAGTGGAGGTCACGGCACTTATGGACAAGGCCCTGATGCAGAATCTAACGGTGAAAGAAGCAACCACCAGAATAGTGCTTTTGGCGGCAAAACCGACGTCAGCGTATTCGGTGACGAACCGTCGATATGGCAGAAAGATCCAAATAGCGGTTCACAGTCCTCTAGTGGAGTCCCTTCGGGAAGTTCAAATGGAAGTCTGGTATTCCAGCATAATTTTGATTGCGACATCGAAGGAATGACTGGCAACTGTAGCGTTTACGCCACCGAAACAAAGTTATCTGTTTACGTAAAAATAAGCGCCTCAGAAAATTCCGACTGGATGAAGGCAAACATAACAACCATCATTGACTATAGCAACACACCTACAGCGGAAATGTCTATGTCGATGAGCGGATCTGCACGCGTGTCAGAGTACATAGAAGAAATGGTAGATGATTTATGCTACGAAGAAAAAAGAAACATAGGCAGCAACGGAACAGTAACATGCACAAGTACAACTCTGAAACTAAAAACCCAGCAAAACGTAAAGCCTTATGACGACGTTCTAAATGGTCTAAAGAGCCAGTGCGAAAAAACGTGCTCCTATTTCTATTAAATTCATCAGCACATAGGTATGACTCGTAACCCGACCATCGATATTCTAAGAGCCCTATGCATCATCTTTGTTGTCCTGGGACATTGTGGTTTCCCGTGGACAACGATGCTCTATTCCTTTCATGTCCCGCTGTTTTTTGTCATATCAGGAATGACCGAAAAGCCATTCCATGTCAACGATGACATTTCCGTAAAAAGTTACCTACTGAAAAAAGCAAAGAGATTATATGTCCCCTTTGTGATTTTCTCTATCCTAGAACTGCTTTTGCACAACACCCTGATTGACTTGCACATTTATGCTTCTGAGGCTACCGCCCCCAATGCATTTAACAACCTGTTTCTCGTAAGCAGGTATTCGTACATAGAAATGGGGCAGAGATTTTTAAAAGCCTTTATTTTTGCAGGAGGGTCTCAACTAGGCGGAACATTGTGGTTTTTCAAGGTACTGTTTTTCTGCGCCCTAATTTTCAAACTGGAGTGCGTTCTTTATAAAAAATCTTCAAAAAGACTACTTATACTGTCTTTGACAAATCTGGTTCTTTACGCTGTAGGATGGGGCCTCACAAAACAAGGAGTAGCTTTCCCTCTAGGCCTAGAAACCGTTCTTCTTGTCCTGATATTCTACAATTTCGGCTTTTGCATTCACAACTACCATACGCGCATTGAGCAGACAATCTCCACACATAAATTCACCTTTTCTGTTATCGCTTTGGGCCTTTTGTTCTTGTTGTACCGCTATCAAGAAGTAAACATCGGAAACAACGTGATAACCAACCCATTTCTACTGCTAATCACAGCAACCCTAGGCTTCGTCTTTTGTTACGCCCTTTCTGATATACTTGCAAAAACGAAAATCAAAAATATAATGAGCTTTGTCGGAACAAATACTGTTTGTGTCGTTCTGTTGCATTTCCTAGCCTTTAAGCTTGTCAATTACTTCTTGATTCTATACAAGGGTTACGATCTTCTTTATCTGGCTGCCTTCCCTGTTTTGGAAGAGGGTTTATGGCCAGTTTACGCACTCGTGGGAATCACCGTTCCCTTGCTAGCGAACTTCGGGTATGAAAAAATCCGTTCAAAGCGGATTTTCACCCGATAACACTCCGAATTCTGAAAGATTCCATTGAATTCCCAAATCCCTCTACTTGCGGATTGGGATATAATAGTATATATTCAAAAAAAATTCAAGGGGAGAACCTATGCGAAAAATGTGGTGGAGCCTTTCTTTTGCTATTGTGGCGATTACCGCCTTATTCCTCACGGCCTGTGGTGACGACAGTAGCAATTCTACAACCAAATCAGATGAGGAGTACGAATCCCTTGCCGACCTGCCTGACTGTACCAGAGCCAAGGAAGGCGATGTCCTCAGCGTGCAGGGCAAGAACTATGTCTGCGCCTTTGGCGAATGGCTCCCTGAGGAGCCGGAATTTGATTCCAGCAGTAGCGAGGAGCCCGAGTCCAGTTCCTCCGAAGAGGAATCTTCCAGTAGCGAAGAACCGGAAAGTTCCTCTGAAGAGGAGTCTTCCAGCAGCGAAGAACCCGACAGTCCTTCTGACAAATCTTCCAGCAGCGAAAAGTCGTCCAGCAGTATGGAGTCGTCTAGTGAAAATGACAACAGCGAGTACGATTCGGTAAACAACACCCTTACAGACTTACGCGACAGCAAGGTCTACGCCACCACCACCATCGAAATCAACGACGACGAACGGAAAGTTCACTATTCCGAGGTGTGGATGGCAGAAAACCTGAACTACCGTTATCTACAGCCTACGGGAACATTAGACTCCAGCAGTTTCTGCTTCAACAACGATCCGGCCTATTGCTCCCATTATGGGCGCCTCTACCTATGGAGCGCCGCCATAGACAGCGCAGGCGTGTGGGATGAAAACGGTAGCGGTTGCGGTCTTGGCAAGATCTGTCAACCCACCAACCCTGTCCGTGGGGTATGCCCCAAAGGCTGGCATTTGCCAAACGTAGACGAAGTGAAGGCGCTATTCGTGGCTGTTGACGGCAACGATACGACATACGTCCGTCAAAATAAGGCCGGTATAAAACTTAAAGACACTCTCACCCACGATGAATCCCCTTACGGTTGGAGGAACTTTGGGCATTTCAAAGGCAGCGGTACCGACGACTATTCCTTCGCCGCACTCCCTGCGGGCCGTCGGGAAAGCGATCGATACTCAGACTCCACCAATCGATACTATAATAATGAAACCATTGCGGAATTTTGGACAGCCTCCGAGGATGTTACAACGAAGTACAAGCAGGAATATGCGACCAAGTATACCCTTCGCTACGATACCGACGAAGCGCACACCGATTATGAAGAAAAGGACGTCGGCTTTTCCATACGCTGCGTCAAGAATAAAGAATAGGTGGATTTTCCCTCATACAAAAAAAAGGAAGCCCCGGCATTGCCGAGGCTATTCTAGATCCTCGCCTTCGCGAGGATGACGTTTAAGGATTACACACCCTTCTTGAACTTTTTGCTCCACCAGAGAACGATGGGAGAGCAGAAGCACACAGAAGAGTAGGTACCGATGAGGATACCGAAGCACTGCACCAGACCGAAGTCGCGGATGGAGGAACCGCCCTTCACGGCGAGGATTACGCACACGAACAAGGTGGTGAGAGAGGTCACCATGGTGCGGCTGAAGCACTGGTTCAGGGACTTGTTGATGGTCTCGCCGAAGTTACCGGAGCCAAACACAGCAGTGTTTTCACGGATACGGTCGAAGTTCACAATGGTGTCGTTCACAGAGTAACCGATCATGGTCAGCAAGGACGCAATCAAGGCTCCGTCGAAGGACAGGCTGAATGCGGAGATGAAGCCGAGAGTAATGATGGTATCGTGCACAAGGCCTGCGACAGCGGCTACGCCGAAGCCGAGACCGAACTTGCCGAACCGGAACCACACATAGAGCAGAATGCCGAGCCAGGCGAGAATTACAGACAAGATAGCGTTGAAACGGAGTTCCTTACCGATGGTGGGGCCCACGTTGTCCTTGGCCACGATTTCGCACTTCTGGCCTGCCTTGGCAAAGGCTTCGGCCATCTTGACTTCGAAATTCACGTCGTCGGAGGCGCGCATGCTGATCTGGTAGGAGTTGGCAGAGGTACCGCCCAGAGTGCGGACCTTGGCACCGGTAATGCCAGCAGCAGAGAGAGCACCGCTCAGGTCCTTCTCGTGCTTGGCGTCATCCTGGTACTGAATCGTATAAACCTGGCCACCGGTGAAGTCGATGCTGAAGTCGAATCCCTTCACGGCGATGCAGGCGATGGAGGCGATAATCAGGACAGTAGAAATCAGGCCGAAACGACGGCGGTTCGGGATAATCTGGAGGTTGGCCTCGTTGATGGCCTTGAAACCGTTACCGATAGAAAGCGTAGTCCTGTCGGCCTTGGCAAGACGCCAGTCGAGGATAGCGCGGGTCACGGTGATGGCACAGAAGAGAGAGGTCAAGATACCGATGGTAAGCGTAAGACCGAAACCCTTCACAGAACCGGTACCAATCTTGTAGAGGATAAGACCGGTAAGCACGGTGGTCAAGTTGGAGTCCAAGATGGCGCTGAAGGCACGTTCATAACCCTTGGCCACGGCGGCGCGGGCGGTAAGGCCGTTCTTCAGTTCTTCACGGATACGTTCGTAGATAATCACGTTGGCGTCGAGAGACATACCCACCACCAAGATGAAACCGGCGATACCCGGGAGAGTCAGGGTGGCGTTGTAGTAGGCAACCATGAACACCAAGCAGAGGATAAGGCCGATAGCACCGGAACCGAAGCCCTGGACGATGTTTTCTTCACCGAGGGTGGCACCCACGCTACGGCTTTCAATAATCTTCATAGGAGCCTTGAGGGCACCGGCACGGAGAACCACAGCCAGGCGGTTGGCCTCGGCCATGTCGTCAAGACCGGTAATCTGGGCGTCACCGTTGGGGATACGGTCACGGATCACGGGAGCAGAAATCACCTGGTTGTCGAGAACGATGGCCATCTGCTTGCCGATGTTGGCAGCCGTGACAGCGGAGAACTTCTTGGGGCCGATACCACCGAACTTCAGGGAGACAGCCACTTCACCGGCGTTAGTACCGTCGCTTACACGGTAGGGACGAGCGTCAACAATGTCGTCACCGCCCATTTCGGCACGGCGCTTGAGCAAGTAGAGGCGCTTGGCCTTGATCTTGGAGCCACGCTGTACCGGTTCAAGACCGCTACCGAAGGCAAAGTTCACGTCGCGGGGGATCAGCTTCTGGACCCCTTCGGTCTCCAGGAGCTTCTTCACCTTCTCGATATTCTCCTCGGCGATAAAGCCGCCGTTACCGAAGGACAGGTAATAGGCGCTGAGGGCAGTTCCGACCTCGCCAGCAGGTTCACCCTCGGCAGGAGCGGCTTCCTTAGCAGAATCGGTGGCGGCAACTTCGGCTGCAGCGGCAGCGGGAGCCTTGCCACCCAGGAGTTCTTCGTCGGAAAGGGCCTTGGCGGTGTCGGCAGCGTTAGCGGCAGGCTTGGCGCTATCGGCGGCAGCAACCGTAGAATCCTTGGCCGTGGAATCAGTAGCGGCAGAGTCGGCCACGATGTCGGTGGTCTGACGGGTCAGGTACTGGTCGATAAGGCCCACCACCTGGGTAAACTTCTCGGATTCGGCCAAAATCTTGAATTCCAGCTTGGCGGTAGAACCCACCAGGGATTTGGCGGTAGAGTCGTCCACGCCGGCCAGTTCCACCAAGATGCGGTCATCGCCGGAGGGGGAAATCTGGGGTTCGGAAAGACCGAACTGGTCCACACGGTTACGGATGATTTCCAGGGACTGGGCCTGGATATCCTTGATGTCCTCGTTCGGCTTCAGGCCGGACTTGTCGATTTCCAGCGTGATGCTGGTACCACCGGCCAGGTCCAGACCGAAATTGATGGACTTGGAGCCCAGCTTCGGATTTTCCTTAAGAAAAGCCTTCTTTTCGTCGCCCTTCCTAGAGTGGACCTGGATAGAGGGCCACACGGTATAGGCCGAAAGTGCTATTACAAGGAGAATGATAAATTCCCGCATTCCAAATTTATGTTTGTTCATTTGTAATCCCTTAATAAGGCATTATACGCTAAGTTTGCGCGCAAAGATAGAAA
>CACZII010000030.1 GCA_902781185.1 Fibrobacter succinogenes | reverse complement strand
CCGTAAGCAGTCTTGTAGGTGGTCTGCTCGATGTTCGGGCCCTGTTGACAGCACTTGTCCCATGCGGTAAACAAGAAGTACTGTCCGTTATGCTCGATAAGGCTTGGGCCTTCTTCGGCGCCTTCACTTGCAGAACTTGTGCGACGGGCAATGTTGTAGACCGTCTTGTCGTCGCTGGCCTGGTAGCCTGTAGTTGCGTCCAGCTTGATCAACTGAATTCCGAGTCCGAAGGAGCCGAAGGCCATCCAGTAGTTGCCCTCGGTATCCTTGACCACGTCGGCGTCGATGGCGTTGTATTTGTCCGTTCCCTCTTTAGTATGGAAAACATGGCCGTGGTCTTTCCAGCCATAGCCATCGCTGCCCGGTACAATCGAGGTTGTTGCGGTATAGCCGATGGCCGAATTGCGTTTACCAAATTCCGACACGCAATAGTAAACGCGATACTCGCCGTTCATGTAGAAAATATCCGGAGCCCAGATGTTCTCGGTATTGGGCGCATAGGTATAGGCCCACTGCGGAACAGCTTTTATGGTTGAATCGTGGCCCTGCCAATTGTAGGCGTCTTCGGAGGTCCAGAGAGACAGCTTGTTGTTGGTGCTCATGAGGGCGTAGCCGTCTTCAAAGCGAATCATGCTGGGGTCGTGACCGGGTTGCAGGTTATCTTTTGCATACCAGTCGGCGGCAAAAGCCTGTGCCGCGAAAGCACAGACCGACAGGGCAAAACACAGACTCCAGTTATTCATCTAAACCTCTTCTCGGCTAACTCTTCAAAAATAGCTCAATAGCGTGGGATTGGTGGTTTATCGCTGCGAAGGGGCGAGAATCCCGTTAAACAGGACCTTGCCTTTTTGCGAGACGGACAGGATCACCTTTGACTGCCCCAGTTTTTGTGGCCACTTGATGCGGTGCTCTACCCCTTCAATGACGGTTTCGTACAGGAGTTTTCCGTGGAGCGAGAAAATCCGAACGGTTTTCGGCCCCTGTGCCTGCATTTGCAGCAGGCCGTCTTTGTAGGCGATGGCTGCGGCATCGTCGCTTGAGCTGGACTGTTCGATACTGGAGGAACTTTCGGGAGATGAAGACGACGATACGGACATGTCTACGTTGAAGGTGATGTAGTCCTTGTCGGCAGATTCCGTGATTTCGGAAAGGGCGATTTCCATGTCGGTTCCGTTCCAGAAGATAAACTGGTTGAAGGTCGTCACCTCTCCTCCAGCGGGGAAGGCGTCGCTAGCCTTTGAGTATTTGGTGGTTTTGGGGACAGCCTCTTCGATATCTACATACATGTGGTCGCCGTTGTTGTTGATAGTCTTGTTTTCCCATACGGAATCCACGTAGTCGATATGCCATATCAGCATGCCCGAGCCGGGCAGCCCAATATCCCAGTCTTTATTTGTCCTGTATTCCAGCAGGAACATCTCGTCGGGGTTTTCTGGGTTGGTGACGCTATAGGCCTTGTTGTCGTCTATTTTGTCTAACCGGACTGTTCCCCTTGCGTAGAGTTCCGTGGGGGTCATCCAGCCTAGGGATATTCTTTCGAAGGTGGAATAGAAGGGCGGTGCGCAGTTCAGGGTTCCTTCTGAATTGCTGGGACAGTTGTAGTTTCCCTGGTCCATCACATCCCATTTCTTTGGTGTTGCACGCAGGTTACTGCCACTGTCGCTTAGGTCGTACATGTCCGGCAGTCCAAGGATATGGCTGAATTCGTGGACAAAGGTTCCAATCCCGCCTAGGGTAGAAGTAGTATCGTTTGATTTGTAGGCTTCTACGTCAATCTCGTTAGAACAGGCGTAGCGGTTGGCATATATCCCTTGTGCCATTTGTTTCCCGGACTTCTTGTTCACATCATTGCCGATGTACCAGGCATGTGGCCAGATGGCACCAGTTACACCGGAACCGTTGGCGCCTACACCGGCATAGAACATGTAGACAAAGTCAATTTCTCCGTCTCCGTCGTTGTCATACTGGGAATAATCGATGCCGCCCCTGTTGATCAGGGAATCAAGTGCTTCTTTTATGGCCGTCTTGGCTCCGCGGTAATTTCGATCTGTGCTCGTTGTCCCATAGGAATTTCTATTCTTCGAAATGGTGATAGGGCCGTAGACGTCAAAGGTGGGGCGGAATTTTCCCATGGAGTTCTTGACGAAATAATCCCGGACGCTTCCGCGGTTGTGGTACTCGTTGTATCCTTCCTTGTTCATGTAGTCCGTGAATTGGGACTTGGGGTCGGCACTCTTGAACCTGACATCCTTAAACTCCACAAGAATGACAATCCCGCGGCGTTCGCCTTGCGTAACATCTGGATTGTAGCTTGGCAAGCGCATCACTTTGCGGTAAACGAAATCCGGTACCCGGTAGTCCATGGCTTCCATGGGGGGATTTTTTTCCAGCAGCAGTTTGTAGATGTGGGACTGGTTCAGACCTTTTAGGAACTGGATTTCGGAATCGCTACGTTCATCGGTGTTTCGGGCGTAGATTCCTGAAGGTTCGCCCGTTTCGTCTACGTAGGAGTAGTACCCGAGAATGTCTTCTTGCAGAAAATACCCGTCTTCTGTTTGCAGCACGTGGAAACGTTCGTCCCCTACGAACCGGGCCTCCAGTATGCTCCCGTCGGGCTGTTTCA
Source organism: Fibrobacter succinogenes (assembly GCA_902781185.1). Classification (GTDB taxonomy): domain Bacteria; phylum Fibrobacterota; class Fibrobacteria; order Fibrobacterales; family Fibrobacteraceae; genus Fibrobacter; species Fibrobacter succinogenes_G. The sequence continues at coordinate 14,460 of CACZII010000030.1, read as the reverse complement.
GGGGGAAGGTCTTATCATTTGCAGGTACGGCCAGGCAGTAACTGGCCATCAGCATTGCAAATAGTGTAATTCGAAAAAAACTCACAAACGCTCCTTCAATCTCAAAATAATAAAGTATATTACGGATAGATATGCTCTATATCCATCAATACCCCGATTGGACCCACTTTAGGTTCGATACGCGAAAAGTCCTGAACGCTCTTGGCGAGGCCCGCCTGCAAGAGGGCAAGCTTATTGGCGCCATGGAGACTTGCGGTTTCCAGGATTTGGAACAGGAACTTTTGATTCGGGATATCCAGTCGAATTCCGCTATTGACGGGTATAGCCTCAAGGATGAATTTGTCAAGGAGCAGGTGGCCCTTGTGCAGGGCGGTGCCGCCCAGTCGGCGGACCCTATGGTACGTATTTATCTGGGCGCCATCACGAAGGCCTTTAATCCCGTGACGGTGGAGCGCCTGTTTGCCTGGCATGCCGCTATGGGCCAGAACAAGGTGGCCAGCTTTAGGCAGGGCCCGAGCTCCGTGATGTATGGGCAGGGTGATTCCCGGCTGGATTTCGACGGCCCGAATTCGGAGCGGCTGGAGCAAGAGGTGGAGCGTTTTATCCAGTGGATGGAAACATCTACCATGGACGGCGTCATCAAGGCGGCGGTGGCCCACTTCTGGTTCATTACCCTTAGGCCCTTCGCCGACGCCAACGGTCGCCTTGCGAGGCTCCTTACCATTGTGGCCCTTGCCCGCAGCGAGCAGACAACCCGTTGCCAGTTCTCCCTGAACCAGGCCTTCCTGGACCGGAAAGAGGAGTATTTCAAGATTCTCAACGAGACCCAGCGGAGCAACGGCGACCTGACGGAATGGATCCTCTGGTTTATCGGGACCATGCAGCAGGCCATGTCGAGCACCCGCGAGCGGATTCTCAAGGAACAGCGCAAGACCGCCTTTTACAACCGCCATGCAGGCGAGGCTTGGCCGCAGTCATTGACCAGAGCCACGACACGGCCCTGCGTACCATACAGCGGCTCATTGCCAAGGGCATATTGAAGGCCGACGAGAAGGGCGGCCGCAGCCAGCGCTATTCCATGGCTTAGGGGTTTTGCCCGAGCGGTCAAAAAAGTGAGTCGCCGAAGGCGAGAGCGAGAGCCAGCCCTGTATTTGTTGTCTTGGTTCTAGCTCGAGCGGTCAAAATGTGAGCCGCAGGCGACTCGTCAATACGAGTCGCCGAAGGCGAGAGCGAGAGCCAGCCCTGTATTTGTTGTCTTGGTTCTAGCTCGAGCGGTCAAAAAAAGACCCGCGAAGCTTCCTTGAACTCGTCTACCGTGGCGATGTATTCGTCGATCATGTCGGGCTTGGAATCCAGGTGGGCAAGGATCTTTTCAAGGTGTTCCTTGTTGAACACGGCCTTCAGCTGACGGCTGGCGTGACCCTTGTAGCCCCATTCCTTCAGGATTTCGTCGGTGACTACGAAGGAATCGTCCATGGACACAAAGCGCATGGGACCGTAGACGGCCCAGTTGTGTTCCATCTGCATGCATTCCGGCTCGGGAAGGTCGGGGTTGGACATGTAGCGCTGGATATGGCGGGTGCGCACATCCTTGACCTTGTCGATGCGCATGTAACCCATGATCAGGTACTTGTTGCGCATTTCGGAATCGCTGAGGCCTTCGTAGCGGGTGCCGAACAAGATGTAGCGGCTCTTGGCGCGGACGATGGCGTTGATGTTTTTCACGTTGCAGCAGCTCATGAGGCCGTAGGTGCTGGTCTCGTAGTTGGGCTCGTAGAAGAAGCCCTTGCCGTTTTCGTTTAGCTGGTCGCGGACAGGCATTTCGGACTGGTGACTGGTTTCCACATAGAGCAGGCTGCCGGCGGCATTGCCGCGGTAATCTTGCCAACCTTCTAGATTGATTTGTGTTTTAGGCATTTTTCAACCCCTAGAAAAGTGATACATAATAAAATAACCAGCGGACCTAAAAAGGTTCGTCATTAACGATGCCAAGATACAAAATTCGGTGTCAGAGGGTCAGGGATTCTGCGGAAATATCCTTCATTCCGAACAGAAAAGCCCCTTTTTCGAAGAATTTCGCAGTGTCCGTGGTCAAGAAACGGGTGTTGCCGGACCGCGAAAGCCGGGCGTCCATCTCGGGGTGGCGGTTCAGGTAGTCTACCGTCTTGTCGGCCACAATCTGGCCCTGGATGACCAGCCGCACGTGGGGCGGGAGTGCTGCACGGATTTCGTTTTCCAGCAGGGGATAGTGGGTGCAGGCCAGAAGCACCGTGTCGATTTCGGGGTCCTTCTGGAGTAGGGCGTTCACCTCTTTCTGGACAAAGAATCGGGAACCTTCGGTGCCCATCTCGCCGTTTTCTACCAGGGGTACCCACATGGGGCAGGCGTGCTGTGTCACCTTCAGCTCGGGGAAGAAATGGCTGATTTCTATCTGGTAGCTGTTAGAAGAAACGGTACCTGCGGTGGCGAAGATTCCGATATGCCCCGTGTGGCTGAACTTGCCGATTTCTTCGGTGGTGGGCCTGATGATTCCCAGCACCCGCTTGTCCGGGAATTCAAAAGGCAGCACCTGCTGCTGGATACTCCGGAGGGCGCGGGCCGATGCGGTGTTGCAGGCGAGGATTACCATGGGGCAGCCCCGGCTGAAAAGTTCACGCACGCATTGGAGGGTGTAGCGGAAGATGGTCTCAAAACTCCTGCCGCCGTAAGGCGCGCGGGCGTTGTCTCCCAGGTACAAAAAGTCGTAGTCGGGCAGGGCCGCCTGCAGGTCACGCAAGATGGTGAGCCCGCCGAAACCGGAATCGAAGACGCCTATCACAGGGCGGCCTCCATGCGGGAGCGGACCAGGGGCATCAGTTCTTTTCTCGGGTCGTTGTTGCCTTGGCGCTTCTCGATTTCGCCGGCATCGATGGGGTCGAGAATCTGGACGGTCACCTTGCAGCGCCCGATACTCTTGCGACGTTCCCAGACGGCGGATGTGCCGTGGATGACCACCGGTAGCACGATGGCGTGGGCCTCTAGGGCCAGCCTGAAGCCACCGCTCTTGAAGGGCGAAAGGGCGTCGCTTTTTCCGCGGGTGCCTTCGGGGAAAAGGCATAGTCTAGGAATGCGTCCGGATTCTACGGCCTCGCGGATCAGGGCTCCGCCGCCACCTTTCTTGCGGTCGATAAAGATGCAGCCGATCTTGTGCATCCAGAAATTCAGGAAGGGGATGAACCTAAGGGATTCCTTGGCAATAAATCCTACGATGCGTTCGACGGATAAAAACATCACGGGAATGTCGGCGTAGGAGTTGTGGTTGCCCATGACGAACACGGGCCTGGTCCAGTCTACCTTGGCCAGCATTGCCTGGTCCTTGATTTCAAGGTCTATCCGCAACACGTTCATGCAGAAGCGGGAGAACCTCTGGATTTTACCCTCGAACCAGGTATTGAAATTCTTTCTGTAGGCAACCAAGATAAAGGGCAACGCCAGAATGTGGGCGAGCATGTAGGATAGCACTACAATTACCACGTATATTCTAAACAAAATAACTGGCATAGTCCATCTGGGTTGCGGTTGTTTGTGGGGTAAGAAACGGGAGGGCTTCAGTTTCAGCAGTTTCCCTTTCCAATACCTCTGTTTGCAATATAGCAAAACAAGAAACGATTCGGCACGGGTCACCCCAACGTAATACAGGCGCCTTTCTTCTTCCATTTGCGCTTTTCGCTGTTTACGGTTGCCCTCACACTTGCCTGGCGTGAAGCCTTCGGCAAGGCCTGCGTAAAAGACCACGGCGTACTGGAGCCCCTTGGAGGCGTGAACCGTTTCGATGTGGATGCCGTCTTCTAGAACCTGGTCTCCGGCAAGGTGGTCCCCGGCAATGGGCAGCTCCCCTTCGCGAAGGGCCTCTTCGAAGTATTGGCGTTGCCGGTTGTAACGTACCAGGATGGCGAAGTTTTTCCAGAGCAGGCCGTATTCTTCGCGGAGGGAGAGGATGGCCTTCTTTATTTTTTCTACCTCCTCGATGGGGTTGTCGGATATCCAGACTTCGGGCTTGCGGTTCTCGGTGAAAATCCTGTTGCCGCCGGAGCCCTTTGGGTTGCCTGCCCGGAGCACCTTGCGTAACGTTATGGGCTTGTTTGTGAATATGTCGTTTGCCAGGTGCAACACGTTGGGTACGGAGCGGTAGTTCCACTCCAGGCGTATAAGGGTGCTGTCCTTGAAGTCTGCCTGGAAACGCCGGATGTTGCCGATGTCGGCGCCGCGGAATCCGTAGATGGCCTGGTCGTCATCGCCTACTACGAACAGGTCGTTTCGGTTTCCGAGAATGTTTTTTACCAGACGGTACTGGGAGGGGTTGATGTCCTGGTATTCGTCTACCAGGATTTCGTCCCAGAGGGACTGGAAATATTCTCTTGCCTTGTCGCAGGTTTCCAACAGTTGGATGGCCAGGTAGATCAGGTCTTCGAATACCACGTTCCCTGACAGGATGATGTTCTTTTGCAGGGGCTGGATTTTTTTCTTGAGCGTGTTCGGCAGGTTTCCCGAAAAGAGTTCTTCCCGGTTCAGCTTGGCGGCCGGAATTTTCAGCCGCACCAGTTCACGCATGAATTCCCGGTTGTCGGTTTCCTTGGGAGTGGGAATCTTGTTGAATCCGAGAATCTCGTAAGCGAACCGGTGGCCTATTTTTTGCTTGAGCATGAACAGGGCCAAGGAATGGAAGGTGCAGAGTCGAACTCCTGCTTTGGGGAATAGGGCCTCCACACGCTCCCGCATTTCGGTGGCGGCTTTGGCGGTGAAGGTGAGGGCCAAAATTTTTTCGGGTTGCACACCGCTCATGATGCGGTACTGTATCCGCTTGGTCAAGACAGATGTTTTGCCCGAGCCTGCCCCTGCAAGAATCAGGAGTGCCCCGTTTTGTTTATGGTCGTGCAATACGGCGCTACGCTGGTCGCCGTTCAGACCTTTCAAGATGCTCTCGGCATCCATAAGTTACCATGTGGAATGCGGCGCCCCCAATATTGCGCCTGCGGGATATGGAAAAGGGACTAGGAGTTTTCCTTGTCCGAAACATTCGGACGGCCGCCAAGCAAGAAGGCGAAGCCGCCGAACAGACTCAATACCAAACTTACAAAATAGGCCAGCAGCTGGATAACTACCGATTCGAGATTCTGGACCCCTGCCCGGGCAAACAGGGACTGGGCCAAAAGTTCTCTCGGGCCGAACCCGCCGATAGAAATGGGCAGCGCGCTTACGATAGCTACCAGCGGGATGTAGTAGAAATACCAGGAGATAGAAAGGTCTACACCAATGGCGATGCCGCAGAAGTAGTGCACCAAAATACGAAGAGACTGCGTTACCGCCGAAAGGCCGCTAATGGATATCCAGAGCCGCATGGAGCGGAACTGCTGGAACCGTTCGAACATGTGGACCAGCCTGCTGTTGATTTTTGCAGGGAAAATCCTGACCATCAGCGAACACAGGAACTTGCCCAGTCTACGGCTGAACAGCGAGGCGAACAGGGCGCAGAACCCGAGAAAGATCCAGACCGAAGGCCACATGAATGCCCGCTGGGCCTCGTCGTGCATAAAGAACAAAAGTCCTACGGCCAGGGCGAACAGCGTGATGAAGAAAAGTCCGAAAAGCCTGTCGAAGAATGTGGCCGTAAGGCCGGCCCCTACGGTATCCTGGCCGCCCTGCATGCGGATGTCGTAAATCTTCTTGGCGTCGCCGCCTACGTTTCCGGGCATGAAATTGTTGAAGAACAGCCCCACGTAGTAGAGCTTCAGCAGGTGACCGTATTTCAGTTTAACGTCTTGCCTTTCTAGCAGGAGTTTCCACTGCAGGCATGCGGTGAAGTTGGACACGGCAAGGCAGAGTACTGCCGCCAGCAGGGGCCATATGCTGTTGACGGTAAAAATCTGGTAAAGGTCGTTTACGCTCCACTCCGGATCCATCACGATGTTCCTGCAGACAAAGTAGGCAGGGACGATGGTCACCACCAGTTTTAGCAGGAAGATCAGGGAGGATTTCAGACGGCTATTCATCTTGTTCCCCTCCCGCGACGCAGTGGCGGATGACCGTATCTTGCAGCAGGTTGAAAGTCAGTTCGGCCGCAGTATCCCAGCGGAACTCGTCGGCGTATATGCGGGCCTCGCCAGCTAGGCGCGAACGCAGTTCGTCGTCGCCGTAGAGCCGGTCCATTTCGGCGGCGCAGGTATGGGCGTCACCTACGGGGAACAGTAGCCCGGTCTCGCCGTTCTTGATGCTGTCCCGCAGTCCGGGCACGTCACTTGCGATGGTGGTAATTCCAAGCTTGGCGGCCTCTACGACGGTAAGGCCCCAACCTTCCTTGAAGCTGGTTTGCAGTAGGGCGATGGCGTGGCGCAACAGTTGATGTTTCTTTTCGGAGTGCACAAAGCCCAGAAGCTTCACGCGGTTCTCTAGGCCGCGCTGCTTGAGCCACGCGGGAATCTTTTTCAGCAGGGGGCCGTCTCCCGCTACCAGGAGCTTGATGTCCGGATGTTTCTGGGCAAATTCTTCGAAGGCCTGCAGTGCGGTCCAGATGCCCTTGTAGCGGTGGACACGGGAAAGCCAGAGAAAATAGGGTTGCCCTTCTGCTTCGGCGGGGGCGTGTTCGGCAGAAAGCTCTTGCGCCTTGTCGGTTGATGCAGGTGCCTTGTCGTCGGAACCGTTGTAGATGACAGAAATCCGTTCTTCGGCAATTCCGATTTCGGCAAGTTCGTGTTTGGTGCTGGGACTTACTACCACGAATGGCTGCTTGCGGTAGAACCAGGGAATGGTTCGTTCAAATGCCCACACCATGAACGCAATGGGGAACGTCGCCTCGTGAAAGATGGAACCGCGCCACAGGTGGTGCATCTGCACTACGACAGGCTTCTTGATCCAGAATGGCGTGAACAGCGGAAGCTTGTTCAGGTCTTCTACCACCACGTCGAAATTGAACTCGCGGTCAAGTTTCTTGATGCTTGTTGCAACGGTGAGCTGGAAAAACAGGTCTCCGCCCTTGCGGACAACCTCGATGCCGTCTACGGTTTCACGAGGCTTGCAGCCAGGGAACGCCGTGGTAAAAAGCACGACCTTGTGGCCTGCGTTTACCAGTTGCGAGAAGATGCAGTGCAGGTGCTTTTCGGCTCCCCCTGCGGCAGGGTGCATCCGGTCGCGGTAATTGACAACGAGGATGTTCATCGGCTAGGGCTTACGGCCCAGGACTCCAATGCACAGCTGCGTGTAGTGCATAAGTGAATTGTTTTCGAGAGAATCCAGGAGCTTGTCCTTGATTTTCTGGTATGCGGTTCCCTGGAGCGGATACTTCGGGAGTTCTACGCCTACCTTGAACCCGACTTCACGGAGGATTCGGTAATACAGGTTCGGACGCATCCAGTCGCCGTAATCGTAGACGCACTCAAAGCCGGCGTCGGTCATGAGCTTTTTCAGCTGCGGCATGGTGAACTGCTTTTCCCAGCCTGCGAACCACTTGTCCATGGCAATCAGGATATGCTTAATGATAGTGTAGGGGTGGACTGTCTGGGGTACGTCGCAGAGGCAGTGTCCGCCGTGCTTTAAGATGCGGAAGTTTTCCTTGATCAGCGGGAGCGAATCCTTGAAGTGCTCGGCCAGTCCTTGGTGGAACACCAGGTCGAAGGTGTTGTCGGGGAAGGGCGCCTTGAAGGCGTCGCCGCGGATCAGTTTCAAGTTACTATAAAGGTTGTCTTTTGCGCGGAGGGCGTCCACAATTTTCAGGCTGTTTTCTGCAAAATCGAGAACGTAGACGTCGGCTCCCAGGCGGGCGAGTTCGGCACTGTCACGGCCGGTACCTGCACCCACTTCCAAAACCTTGAGTCCTTCGAGCTTAAAATTTTTCTTGATGGTATTCAGCACCGACGGGGACGAAGGGTACACCTTGTCCATGTCGTTTTTCTGTTTCCAAAAACGATTCCATACGGACTGGTCTGGTTCTTTTACTGTCATAGCCCGCAAAATATATGAAATTGTATCTTACGGAGTATCAACGAATTACGACAAAAGGGGCTCTTTGTCGTCATTTTTATTCAATTTTGTAATAAAAACATGACAATGTTTGAAATTCATGACAAAAATTTGTATCTTTGTCTTGGATTTAAGGGCGATAAAGGGCGTTTTTATGCCAAGTTGTAAAATTTTGTTCTTTTGGCATACAAGTTGCTCAAAATAAGTGATATTTATAGGGACAAGGTTATAGAAATGCATATTGATTCAACAGATACAACCCTAAAAAGATACCTCGAAGACATACGACGCACCGCCCCCCTTTCTCGCGAAGAAGAACAGATTCTTTTCCAGAAGGCGAAGGAAGGCGACAAGATTGCTAGAAAGAGACTGATTTCTGCCAATATGCGTTTCGTTTTGAAAGTGGCCATCCAGTACCGTGGCTGCCCCATCCCGCTGCCGGACCTGGTGAGCGAGGGTGCTATGGGCTTGGTGCGTGCCATCGAATCTTTCGAACATACCCGCGGCCTCAAGTTCATCAGCTATGGTGTGTGGTGGATTAAGGCCTACATTACCCGCGCTATTAACGAGCAGGGTAACCTGATCCGCTTGCCGGCCAACCAGCACCTGCGTGTGCGTAAGGCTTTGCACGAACAGTCCCGCGGTAAGGAAATTAACGAAGAAATTCGCGAGCTTATCCAGATTGGTCAGCGCGGCGTTTCTTTCGATAGCCCCCTGAAGGCGGACTCCAAGGCTACCTACGCCGAAGTGCTCCCCGACAATGGCGCCTCCAACCCCGAGGCCGATTCCGAAATTCAGAGCGTGGAAAGTCTTGCCCGCGACCTGATGGAACAGCTCCCGGAACGCGAAGCCAAGGTGATTACCGGCATTTTCGGTATCAACCAGGAAGCTCCCCAGACCCTTCGCGAAGTGGGCGAATCCATGAACATCTCCCACGAACGTGTCCGTCAGTTGCGTGACCAGGCCCTCCGCCGTATCCGCAAGTACAACAGCAAGGAATTCCTGCAAGAAAAGAAGGACGCGTTCCTTGCGGCCATAAATAAGTAACGATTATTCATTACCTCCTTGTAGACCCGCCCATATTGGCGGGTCTTTTTTGACCGCTCGGGCTAGAATAGGGAAAACAGGTACAGGGCTGGCCCTCGCTCTCGCCTGCAGCGACTCGTCAGTACGAGTCGCCTACGGCTCACCTTTTTGTATATTCTAGAAATATGGAAAGTGATTCTTTGAATATGGACTCCGGTGCCGTGGATAGCGCCGCTGTGGGTGTGGATTCCGTTGCCGAAGTGGCCATGCCCACTCCCGAGCAGTTGGGCATTTCTATTGTGTCGGGACCAGAGGGCGGGTTGCCTGCAGTTATCGTGGGCGACACCTTTGAGTTTCCGGTGGTGGTGAGTTGGAGCGTTCAGGGGAGCGCCTTGTTGGTGGTGCCCACGGGGTCTGCCAATGCGAAGGGCCTTACCCAGGTGGGCGTGTCTCAGGAGTCCGCCCGCTCTGTGAAGGACGGTGCCGAAATCGCCTCCATTACCTTTACCTATAAGATTGTGGCCGAAGATACGGGTAGCCTGAATGTGCCGGCGCTTAAGTTTGAAATTCCTACGCAAGTGGGTCGCCCGCTGGAACTGCGCAGCGAAAGCGTGCCTGTGCGGGTGAACGAACCTTTCAACCCGCTGCCTGTCGTGGTGGGAATCGTAGTGGCCCTGTGCGTTCTGTGTGCAGGACTCTGGCGTGCAAGGCGCAGGGCCAACGCCCGTGCAGCCACCGCTGCAAGGAATGCCGCGCAGGATGCCTTGCGGGAACAGATGATGGTGTTAAAACAGCGGGTGAATACGGCAGACAGTCGGGAATGGCTCTTGGAATTGGAGAGTGTCTGCAAGGGCTATGTGGCGAATCACCTCGGGATTGCCGATGGATCCGGGGACGTTGCCGCCGCCTCTGCTGTGAATCTTGACGCCCTGGTGAAGGACGGACAGCTGGAAGGTTGGGATACTTTGGTGCAGGAATTTGCTCACGCCCGCTACGGCGGCGGCAAGCGTGACGGTTTCGAGAACAGGGAAACCTGGAAGGCTGCCATGCGCCTTATGGGCGTAGAAGAAGAATAATGATTATTGACAAGGAAAAAATATCGAAGCGTGCCGCGGGCCTTGACCTGTTCAGGGTTCTTGCGGCCCTGATGGTGTTGCTTTTCCATTGCCATATCCATCACGGAAGTGATTTTGGGGTGCTCACGGGCTTTGTGTCTATGGGCGCCATTTTCATGTCTGCCTTTTTTATGCTTTCGGGCTATGTGCTTTTCTTGACCTACAGGGAACAGCCCCTGGTGCAGATGGCGAACCTGAAACGGTTCTACTTGAAACGCCTTGTGGGAATACTGCCGCTGTACTACGTGGTGGCCCTCTTGTATGTGCTGTTCCTTGGGCAAGAAAGTGCCGTGCAGAATCTGCTGTTGCTGCCTGTAGAGATGCTTGGCCTGCAGAGTGTTTTCCCTGCGCTGTTCCAGGTGAGCCATAATGACGGCACCTGGTTTATTTCGTGCCTGCTGCTGGCCTACTTGGCATTCCCGCTTATGCAGGAGGCCGTAAAGCAGATGAGTACCCGAGCAAAATATGTGGCGCTCGGAATTTGTACGCTGGCTTTATTCTGGGCGCCACTGGTGGTACATGCCTTTTCTACGGAGTCTATCTACGCCAATCCGTTCTTCCGTGGGCTTGAATTTTTTATAGGCGTGTTGTTGTGCTCCTTGCCTGTGAAGTCGAAACTTTGGGGAACCTGGAAGGCGTTTTTCGTGGAGCTGATTGTTCTTGTGGGGCTGGTGAGTGTGGGCGTGCATTTCCATGTTGCGGTGGGAAACTACATGCTTTACGATGTGGTTGCTGTTCCTGCTTTTGCCTGCATGGTGTTGACCTTGGCAAGGCTTAATTCCCCCAGGTTGCAGGGGTCTGCGGTTTTGCGGTATATGAGCGCGGTGACCTATGCGTTCTTTTTGGTGCAGACCTTCAATACCGAAATGGAACGCTGGATTTTTTCGACATGGGGAATCCAGAATAACGCCGTGATGATTGTGATTTCGGTTGTGCTTTGTGGCCTGATGGCCATGGCTTTGCACCACATTGTTGAGAAGCCCTGCGCCCGCTTGGGTAAACGGATTTTCTTTAGCGGAAATTCTTGATTCTTGCCCCGTTCCACTTGAGGTAATCTGTTTTTGCTATTATTATCCAATACCTGAAAGATAAAGTATTCCAAAATGAAAAGACTTTATTTGCTCATTTCACTTGTTTCGCTGTTTTTTGCCGCCTGTTCTGGTGATATGGATTCATCAGTTGAGGGGTTTTCCCAAGATGCTAAAAAGCAAATGGAAGAACGCCAGATCATGGACAGTATTGTTGATGGTCGGTCGACAGCCATTCGCCTAGACTTTACGCCTAATGACGGGCACAGGATATATATTGAGGGTGTTCGTATGACTACGGATATGGTCGACACCACCGAGATTACCTCTTATGTGGCCCAGGCGTTGATTGAGATTCCTTTTAAGGATTCTACTGTATGTAATTACTCCAATACGAAAATCTTGTTTGATGGAGAGCCCTTGGAAGGCCAGGTAGAGACCACGATATATGGCACGGGGTTTGTAGCTCGGGACTTTATGCAGGCCTATGATGAGACCCATACCATTACTATACAGTTTGATTCGTTGTCGTGTGGGAACATCCGGGAAACCCACGTTCTGGTTCCCTCCACAAAGCCTGGCGCGATTCCCTTTACCGAAGTAGGGTTCGATCCCCAAGGATTTGATCTGCCTTACCCCAGGGGACATTTCTTTGCCAGAGTCTATGCGGATTACTATTGGCCCGATTACAAGGTGTGGGCCGATACCCTAAATTCCAAGTGCTTCTTGAAGACCGCTACCAATACCATGGATTTGGATATGACCTTCGAGAAAATGGCCGAGGATGATTATCACTATCCTAGCGCATTTGTGGCGGTGCATGATAGCTTAAAACTTGAAAACTTCCTTCAGGGGGATACGGCGGCTACGTTAAACTGTGCGCTGGTTTACCAGAGCTGGAAGGTTCCTGCTAAAATTGACTCGCTGAAATATTACACCGAACCGGTGACTTTCAAGGTGGCTCAAAAGTTCCGTATCGCCAAAGCTTATTGGCATGTAGGAAGGCTTGTTTTGGAGGTCAAAGGAGAAAAAAATATATCTAGGAACATCTGGGCCAAGGTTGTAAAAGATGGGAAGGCCGAATACCGCCATGTGGCCCGCTATGAAGAAAGTGACGATGGCTTTACCTATATCAAGATTCCTGTCGCTAGCATTTATGACAATCCTACATCATCTACAGAAAAGGATTCTGTCCAGGTTCTGGCTGCTTTTCGGGTAAAGACTTTTGTTCTAGACGAGGAAAGGCAAATCCGGGAGCAGTTGGATTATAATAATTTTGTATTGGATAATAGTGTACCTTACGATACCCTGCTCCTAGCCCAGATTTTTGAATCTGTTCCGTATACCGATGGCTCTGTGCCTTCTGATTTTTATTATATAGATATGGTCAAGATTGGTGGCTATGTTTCGGAAAATGATAATTACTACTAAGAGTTCTTTGTGGCTGTTCTTGGGATTTTTCTTGGCCTCTGCCGTGGCTTACGCAGGGGAGTATTCCGGGCCGACCCGTAAGGCCTTTATGGAGGATTGTACTCAAGGGGCCAATGAGAAGGAATGCCTTTGCGTGTTGGACAAGATGCAGAACCAGTATAGCGAAAAGGCCTACCTGAACTACTATGCGGGCATGAGAAAAGGCACGGGGGATGAGAATTTTATCACCTTTATGGTGAGTGCCGCCACGGGCTGCGTTCTTATGAGTAGCGATGCGGGCGAAGTTTTTAATACTGCCGTCAAGGAACTTTCCGATGAAGAAATAAAGCTGCTTTTCAACACCATAAAGCAGGAAATGCCCAAGAAGGATTTTGTGCAGGACTGTGCTCCCGAAGCGAAGGACGTAATCGGTGACAAGATGGCCCGGGAGGTTTGCGGTTGCGCTTACGACCGGATGGTGGCCGACTATGACCGCTTTGTAAAGATTGTCAAGGAAGAGGGTATGCCGGGAGCCTCTGAAACATGGGGTGCGGATTACATAATTGATTGCGTTCCCGAGAAATTTACGCCAGATGTGGAGCAGAATCTGATAAAGTATCTGAATCACGAGGGTATTCCCTTGTCTACAGGTAAGTGCCTGTTGGATGTGCTGAAAAAGGAATATACCCTCAGGGCGTTTATGGCGGCCTCTATAAAGAATAGCGACTCGTTCCAGATGATTCTCATGGGGCTTGCATCCAAGTGCATGGGCGCGACTTATTAAGAGAATTATGAAAATTATCCGGGTAACAAGGGAATGCGAACGGGCTGGCACTTACTATGTGCGCATGGCTGCGATGATGCACAAGTATCAAATTCCGTTGGATGCCGAAATCGATGCGCATGACGGTGAAAACTGTCATTACATTTTGGCGCTGGACGATATTTATCCGGTGGCTACGTGCCGCTGGTTTAGCGTGGGCGATGCAGCCGATGGTGTTGCCGAAATCGGGCGTGTCGTGGTGCTGCCGGAATATCGCGGGCAGCATTTAGGCCAGGCCGTTGTCGCTGAGGCTGAAAAGTGGATGCGCGAAGCTGGAATTAAGAAGGTCGAGATTTCGAGTCGTGTGGATGCCGCAGGCTTCTATGAAAAAATGGGCTACCGTTTTAACGAAAACGGCAAGGCCCATCATGACACGTTCGAATGCGTGTATATGGAAAAGGTTCTTTGAACCTAGTGGATATCCATTTTCGAAAATAGATTCAGTACGGCTACGCCGGAAATGATTAAGATGAGCCCCACGATGGCGCCCAGGTCGGGAGTCTGCTTGAAAAAGAAGATGCCGCTCACGGTGATGAGCGCGATGCCAAGCGCCGACCAGGTGGCATATGCGATGCCGATGGGGATGGTGCGCAGGCAGAGGCTCAACAGGTAGAGTGATGCCACGTAGCAGACGAGCGAGGCGATGGACGGAACGAGCTTGGTGAACTGTTCCGACATCTTGAGGAGCGTGGTGCCGGCCGCTTCGGCGACAATGGCGAGGATAAGGAATACGTAGTTGAGCATAGGGAGAATATACAAATTAATTTTTATATTATGGCGGAAAGTCGAGAGGGATTTATGCCGAGTTCTGAAAAATTCCGTGACCACGTTTTGGAGCAGTTCAATGGAAAACTGCTTGAAGGTGGTTTCCGCGTGACGACCCGCAAGATGATGGGCGAGTACATTCTGTATGCCGACGGGAAAGTCTTCGGCGGAATTTACGATGACCGCCTGCTGGTAAAGCCCGTTGCCGCGGCTATGGCGATGCTTCCCGGCGCAAAGAAGCAACTGCCCTACGACGGCGCCAAACCCATGCTTCGTGTGACCAACGAGCAGATAGAAGATA
>CACZII010000029.1 GCA_902781185.1 Fibrobacter succinogenes | reverse complement strand
ACATAGAGCTGCATTCTCCAGTTGGATCGCTCGAAATCGGCGGCCATGGCGGCCACGGCAAAAATTAAGGAAAAAAGTAATACTTTACGCATCGCACCACAATTTAGCTTTTTTGCACGATGAAACGCCAAACTAGGCTGGAAAGCGGCTTTTTTCTGGGCCGTTTTAAAGAAATGTTTCTAGAAAGAAATAAAGAACCCTACTCCGAGAACAAGGATGCCCGCTCCGATAAGAGTTAGGCCTATGATGGTCTTCTGGTCACCGTCGTGAACCAGGTCCTTGTTCTCCTTCACCTTTTTCTGGTAGAATTCCCCGCCTGCGGTGGCGGAGTAGTTTAACTCGTCCTTGATATCCTTGGCATCTTCGTAATCAAGCTGCCCGAGGTAGGTGAACAGGGCGCCTACGATTATGGGAGCGATGGAGACTCCCATCATAGTGTGGCCAAACCGAATCTTTTTGCGGGTCTTTTCCCATTCCTGCTGGTTTTGAATTTCGGCGAACCGGTTTTCCTGTTCCATGTCCACATTGACGGTCACATCGGAAACAGGCGGAACATATACGGCGATTAGGGTGTCCCTGAATCCGAACTTGCGGAGCTTGAATTGGACAAGGCCCGGTTCCAGGATGGGGTATCGAGCCGGTGTGGATCCGATAGACTTGCTGCGCTTGGTAATTTCGCCCTTGCTGGAGAAAATTTCTGCTCCTGTGGGGGTGGTTATGATTCTGAGCTCGGGATTGACCCGTTTCAGTTTTATAGAAGCCCTTACGGTGTCTCCCATGACGGGGCGCATGGTCGTAGAGCCTCCCCATAGGTGCTGGTCCACATTCCAGTAGGCGTGAATGGTGACGGCGGTGGTGTCTGTGACGGGAACGGTGCAGGGAGACTTGCAAAGGGCGTTTTCTTCGGGTCTGGAAAGAGTGGCGCCTTCGGGGTCCGTCTCGATGTAAATGTACCCCTTTTTCTCTTTCAGGTCAGAGGCGTCCTTGCCTTGTGCTTCCAGCAGGAAAATCCGTAGTTGGTCTTTGGAAAGGGCGTCGCTGACGGCTTTAGAGCGGGATATTCTAAGTTCGCTCTTGTAAATGGTGGGCAGATCTTCTTCGTAAACCACCCGCACGAGTTGCAGTTTTAGGGAGTCCCGCTTTTGGATGGGAGAAATTTTTCCGAAATAGATGGTGGTGGCGCCTAGGGACGATAGCTTTTCCTGTAGGCAGATGTTGTCGCTACAGTCGGGAATGTCTTTTTTCTTGAGGATGTGTATCTTTTCGCCACTTTCCAGAAGGAATCGGGCGGCAAGGGTGTTAATTTGCAACACTAGTGTGGAGTCGCCGATTTCGTCTTCAAAACTGACTAGTACCGTGGAGGAGGAAATCTCAAGAGGCTTTGGAGCTTCATCTGTCTTGAGAGTGTCGGACTGGACCTGTGTAGAATCATTTGCGGTGGCGCTGCTGTCCGAAGGAGCCGGCAGTATGGAATCGGCGGAACTTGGCTGAAGCAGATCAGTGCCCGAAGAGTCAACGATGGACTTGAACTTGTCCTTGGCGATGCGGACCACTGTGAACTTGTTGTTGATGAAACCTCCCAGCTGGACCGTGTCGTTTACGATGCCGAGGAACTGGGCTTTCTGCTTGGTGCCAGAAAGAAGTTCTACGCTGACAGAAGGCCCTTGCGGCTCAGCGGCAAGTAGAATCTGGGCGAGTAGAAGGATTAAAACGATGCACGTGGGTTTCATGATACACCTAGAAAGATAGCAAGAGTCCGACAGAAAGGATTAAGCCGCCTGCCACAAGTGAAACGAGAGATGTTTTTTTGGCCGTCTTTGCGTTATCGCGGTATTCCTTGAAATCCTTTTTGTCCTGACGGTAATTGTCTCCAGAGGTAATGACGGTGTTTTCGATGTCTTTCTTAATATCGTCTGCCTTGTCGATTTCGTAGGCGGCAACGCCCGCGGCGACGGCACTTGCGGCCAAGGGGACTAGGGAGGCTATCATTAGACGATGACCCAGGCTACGCCTGCTACGATGGTTTAGGTCGGCCTGCTGTTCTTGCAGGAGTGTTTCGTCAAAGGCGGGTGCAAGCGCAACAATCAGGAAGGACGTATCTTTGGGGGAAAGGGTTACGTTGATACTGGTATCCTTGAAATCGGGCCGGAAAAGGGTGATGAGAATCTGGTCCTTGTCTAGGGGAACGGGGATAAATGCCGGAATCCGGTAGTCGGGAGCGTCAGAAAAGTCGGGGTGGGCGTCACCTACGTAGAGGTCTGCTCCAGAGGGGTTGGTGGATACATGGAGGTAACGCTCGCGTGTGGAGCTTTCATCGGCAAGGCAAAAGCCTAGAAGCAGGAGTAGGAGGACGGGAATGACTTTCTTGGAAATCATTGTTGATCCTCCGTTTGGACAAATGGTCCCGTAATCAGCAGGGAATCCTTGCCTGGTGACAACTTCCAGAAAATTTCAGAGGCTCGGTTTCTGGCGTTATCTGGAATCGGAATTCTTATTTGACAATCCCTACGGCAGGGATTGGCAAAGGCGAGAATGTTCGACTCGTAGACCACGTTGATGGTATCGAAATCCGCGATAACGAATTTTTTCTGGGCGGGGTTGATCCCCGATCCGTTATCCATGAAGTAGAACTTGACGCTGTCGGTTAGGGCAACCTTTGCCTTTACAGGAGCAGCCTTTGGGGGAACTTTATCAGTAAAGATGATGCTGTCGGCGAGACGGATCTTGGTGCGTTCGGGAACGTCGATGACAATGGGCCTGGATTCATAATCGGTTTGCTTGGTCTCGCGGACGTAGATATGGAGCCCACTTTGGGGTTGGATATTGATATTCCTGGGTTCGTTCAGTTTGTTGTAGTGGACGGTTTTTAGAGTGTCGCCTCGGGCATTTACGAGAATAATCTCGGCATCGATTTGGGTGCCTGCGGTAATACTTTCGTAAATGGGATTGACTTCTATGACGGAGGCGTTTCGTCCCAGGAATCGCGTATAGAAGGCGGAAACTCCTGTTGCAGTTTCCTTGAAACCGTATTCGGTCCATGTTGTGGCCTTAACGCCCCAGTAGACGGTGAGAGAGGAATCTTTCAGGTCGATACCGTAATTTTCTAACCACTGAGGAGAGATTAGAGGCCCTTTCAGACGCATGCCGCTCTTGCAGTCTCCTTGAGAAATGGCATTGAGTGAATCTAGAATGCTAAGCCATTGTGCATTTTTCGAAAGGGTGTACCCTTCGGCGACGGCGGCATAGACCGCACAGTTAGATTCTTCCCAGGAATCGATTCCCGAAATATCCCAGTTGAGTTCGATGTAGTCATCGGATAGGGGCTCTACACTTACATCCAGCGGAGGAGTCACTAGGGATATGCTTAAGGGTGTCCCTACGAAAACGTGGATTGTGTCTTTCAAGGTGTCACCGGTGTAATCAATGGTATTCAGGATACAGGCGCGGTACCCGACAGAATCGAAGGTGTACTCGAAAGAGGTTGTGTTAAGGATGCTATCTTCTAGTTCCCAGTAGTGGGAAACGTAGAGATTCAGGGCGCTGTCCGAGGAGATGACATTACCGTTTAGCGCATATCTGGCAGTAAAAGTGGCGGATTTTCCTTGGTTGATGTAGAAGGTGTCCAGTTGTTCTGTTTGGCGACTATAATGGCTCTCGTCGCTCCAGGTGGTGACCAGGATTTCTTGTTGCAGGAACTGAATGTTGGTTCTAGAAATTAGAGCATCTTCGCGGCAGCCTGCAAGAAACAGGAAAAGGCATGCGAGGAGAATACTTATGAGTGACTTACTCATTTTCGCCTCCTGAACTACTAGATGATTCGGAGCCGGATGAACTTGTCTCGGGCTCTGGCATTTTCATAGATGGCTTGATGACGTAGGTCCTGGAATTCAAGTTCCCACTGTAGTCGTAGGCTTCGATGGTCAGCAGCTGATATGTCCAGCTTTTGTAGGATTGGGGAAGTGTTATGAAGACGGTATCTGCAGAATGGTCACTGTTGTAGATGGTTTTGCGATAGTCGTAGCCGCGCAATTCCTGCCCGTTCCATAAAATGTTCTGGTAGAGGTCTCCACCATGGTCCTCGAAATAGAATCTGAGAGTGTCTCTAAAGTCTAGTGTGTCGTTGCCCAGCAAGAGCCCTTCGGGGGAGAGGTAATTGTTGCTGGGAGGAACAGTGTCGTTGAGGAGTAATGGGTATGCTGAAGATATTTCACCGGGCTGCACGACGACATTGACGGTGTCGGGTGCGAAATCGGTGAGCTTGGGCAGGCTTGCAATAATCTTGTATTTGCCCGGTTTCAAAGGCGCTATGATGGTCTGGTTTGAGTCAATGCCCATTTCCTGCTGGATAACAGATTTTGATGACGAGTCCAGAACGTCCAGCCGGATACGCCCGTGGTAGCTGTAGTAGTACTTATCGTAAAGGACTTCGTTGGAGAATCGGACGAACGCCTGGATCCCGCCCTCGTTCTTGCTCCCTTTGGTAAAGAAGTTTCCCTGGATAACGGTGTCCGATTCCAGGCCGAACTCATTGATGGCCCGGACTTCCCAGGTATAGTACTTCAGGTTTTCTAGCCGGTGGTAGAAATGGGGATTGTCCCAGTAGGTAAAGTATGGCGCTTCTAGGAGAGTGTCCATGATGGAATTGCTGGACGTGTAAAGCTTTCGGTGGAGATCGGATGTATACGCAAGGCCCTTAGGTTCACGGATTTCAAACTTGTAGTACACCTTTGACATGGAATCCGGGTCGTAGCCGTGCCAGGCGAAGTGGATTCCTTCTTTTGGAGAAAGTCCCTGGCTTCCTGCGGCGGGAATGAACCCCTGGGGTTCTACGATAGGCGGGTTTGATACCCAGAGTTGCAGGGTATCCCGTAGGGTATCTCCGAAATAGTCTGTCACCACGAAGCAGACTTCGTGATAACCAGGCTTTGGTATAGGCTTACGGAAGTTCATGTCGTTGGAAAAATCACCACCATCCAGGGTCCAGTAATACTCGCGGTAGTGGGCTTGCCTGTTCGGCGAGATTTCTCCAATAAAGACAATAGTGTCTTTGGAAGTAATTGTGTCTGCCCTGACATGTGCCGAGTCAATCTCGAAGGTGCGGGCCATCTCCGCATGAATCTGGAGGACGACGGCATCTTCGCTTTCGTAGAGGTACTGATCGCTATCGCTACAAGATGTCAGCGTAGAAAGGACCGCCATTACGATGATGGCAAGAAGCCAAGATTTCTGGAGGCACGCTTTCATTTTTTCGTCTCCAGAGTGTCGACCACATAGAATTTAACGATGGGCAATGTGTCGGAGTCTCCTTCAGAATCCTTGACGATGACTCGGAAAAGGTGGGTTCCAGGATGGAGGCCTGACTGCTGGATTTTTTCCAGGGCGCCAACATAGTAGTGGGCCGTATCCAGTTCCAGAATATAGTCTAGGGAGTTGTCTTCGCGGTCTTCGGCTTTCCAACTGAAGGCGAAGGAGGTCCGAGTTGTGCCATACAGGGTGTCGCCCTGTGCAGGAGAAATATCTTCGGTGAAGGTGGGCGGGCTGTTTACCGTAATTTTAAAATCGATGGAGGCCGTATTCCCTTCGCTATCCTTTATCACGAGTCTGTTGGGAATGGAGTCTTCTTCGGCAAAGGCGGGAATCTTGAAAGTGGCGCCCTTTTCCAGTAGGATGTTGTTGTACCAGGCAAAGTCCAGTTCGGACTCCAGGTCTTTGGGATCAACTACAGCTTTCAATGTGGCGGGGCTTTCGGGATGAATCCTCAGGTTGGTGGAGTCTTGGGAACCTGTCTGGACCGCGTAGACGGTTACCGAGGATGCCGTGTTCTTTGGTTCGGGAGTATCGGGAATGTCCAGACAGCCACCAACAAGGAAAGACACCGTCACCAGAGGGAGAAGACGGGCCTTCAAAAAATATGGGATCCTATGCCTGCGGCCGAAATCCATGTCCGTTAAATCTAACTATATTCTCAAATATGAGTACAGAAAATCTTGAATATAAGAACTCCATGGACCGCCTGGAAAGCATTTTGGAGCGTATCGACAATTCGGAAATGGGAATTGATGAGCTTTCGGAACGGGTCAAGGAGGCTACGGACCTGCTGAAAAAATGCCGTCAGATCTTGCTGAAGACAGAACAGAGCGTCCAGGAAGCCTTGGAAAGCCTGGATGAAGAGTCCGACAAGGCGCAGGGGTAATTTCGCTTGTTAGAAAAGGCAGAAATACCCGCGCTGGAGGTGGAGGACCTGACGGTCCGCTTTCCGCGCCGCGGTGGTGTGCTCGGTAAGATACAGGACTATTTTACCGCTGTAGACGATGTTTCCTTCTGTTTGCCCCAGGGAAAGATTCTTTCCATTGTGGGGGAGTCCGGCTGTGGAAAGACTACCTTGGTAAAAACTCTGGTGGGGCTTGTCCCCATGAACCAGGGACGGTTCAGACTTTTTGGCGAAGACGTCATGAACGGACGTCTCGGAAAAACTGGCAGGCGGGTCTCGGACCTAGTGCAGATGATTTTTCAGGATCCGTACAGTAGCCTGAATCCGAGACAGACGGTTTCTGAAATTTTGACGGTGCCGCTGCTTGCCCGTGGAGTGAAACTGGGTGAGGCAGAGGCACGGGCAAAGGAGCTTTTGGAGCGTGTCTCCTTACCGGTGGGCTCGCTCCAAAAGTTCCCCCACGAATTCTCGGGGGGGCAGCGGCAGCGGCTTTGCATTGCGCGGAGCCTGATGGTGCGGCCTAAAGTTTTGCTGTGCGATGAGGTGACCAGCGCCTTGGATGTTTCGGTACAGGCTCAGATTTTGCATCTGCTTGACGACCTGCGGAACGAGCTGAACCTGTCCATCGTGTTTATCAGTCACGACATGCAGGTGGTCCGGGCTCTGAGCGATCTGGTGCTGGTCATGTATTTTGGCAAGGTCGTAGAACGGGGAGAATCCCGCACAGTGTTGACCAATCCGCAGCACGAATATACCAAGAAACTGCTAGAGGCAGTACCGACTATCCGGAACAGGTGAACGGCCTAGAAAAGGCTAGTTAAGTTTGTCGCTGTATAAAAAAAGCCGCGTTGCCGCGGCTTATCGGTGTCTAATGCTATAGCTTACTTACCCTGGGCTGCCAGTGCGAGACATTGGTCTAGCATTGTGTGGCTCTTGGTGTCGTTGGCGAAGCAGGAGGTCTTGCTCTCGTTGTTCTTGATGAACTTGGTGACGGCGACCTTCTTGCCGCTCATGAAGATTTCGAAGTTGCCGTGCCTCATGCCCTTATGGCAGGCTCCGTTGGCATCGATGGTGTTGCCGTTGGCGTCAGTAAAGTGCCACTGGGCATTCTTCATATGGAGACCGGTGCAGTCCAGAGGTTTGCTCTGCTGTTCCGTGGTCTGGGTGTTGGCGAAACTACCGCCGCAGGCGGTAAGGGAGAGGGCCGCAAGGGCCAAAATGGGGAGTAGGATTGTCTTTTTCATAATGCGGTAATATAGGATAATTTTTGTGCGGGATGGAGTAGGGTGAGAATGGATTCTATATTTTTTCCGTGATTTGCGAACTTTCCATAGAAAAGTTGGTGCAGGGGGGCGAGGGACTTGCCCGCCTGCCTGACGGCCGCGTATGCTTTGTGCGGGGTGGCCTGCCCGGCGAGCGTTGCCGGGTGGAACTGATCGCGGGCAAGAAGGACTTTGCGCGGGGTCGGGTAGTGGAAGTTCTGGAAAAAGGCGCCGACCGCGCGCAGCCGAAGTGTCCGCTGTACGGCAAGTGTGGTGGTTGCAGCTTACAGCATCTGGACTCCGCGAAACAGGTGACCTACCTGGAACGTGTGGAGCGGGAAAACTTCAAGCGGATCGCCCACGAGGAACTGCCCGACGATTTTGTCATCCATCAGGGTGAGCCTTGGGGCTATAGGAATCGGGCTCGCGTGGTTTACTTGGGCGAACGAGACGGGCATTGCCGTTTCGGATTCCGCAAGCAGGAAAGCAACGGGGTGGTGCCTGTCGACAATTGCCCCGTGCTCACTCCCGGGCTGAACGACTTTTTGAAAAACGCCAAGCCCTCGGAAATATTCAAAGGGCAAAAACGTATTCCGAGAGATTTGGAAATAAACCTTTTTGACGATGGCACGGGCCGTGTGGCCTACTATTACCGCGGGATGCCCGAGGCCCGTAAGCGTGAATGCTCCGTCAGTTGCGTTAAGATAGGGGCCAAACAAATAAAGAGTGACGCCTCTGTGTTTTTCCAGAGCAACCTTTCCCTGTTGCCCCGGTTGGTACAGTCCGTGCGGGAGGCGGTGGATGAGGGGATTGCCTCGGGTGCGGCCAGCGATGAGTGGCTCATAGACCTTTTCAGTGGGGTAGGATTCTTTGCCGCCCTGCTTCAGGATAAGTTCAAGCGGATTACCACGGTGGAACGGGACGGGCTGTGCCTGCAGTACGCGAAGGTTAATTTATCTGAAGTCCAATGTAAATCAGATTCCGGCTCCCCGGATCACTGTCCGGGGCAGGCTCTGGCCGGAATGACGAAGGATGGATGTTCCGTTGAAAACGTTTCAGCGCCGGCCGAGGAATGGCTGGTAAAGAACGTGGTGGATATTCCTGCTACCTTGATTGTGGATCCACCCAGAACGGGGCTCCCGCCAGAAGCGCTAGGGGCCATCGTGAAAAGTTCGGTGAACCGCTTAATTTACGTGTCCTGCGACCCGGTGACCCTTGCCCGGGATTTTGCGAAGTTTCGGACGGCGGGATTTTCCCTGAAACGTGCGGAAGGCTTCGCTTTTTACCCCCAGACGCCCCATCTGGAAATGATGTTCGTGCTGGCCCGCTAGAAAAGGACAACGGTCCGTGGGCATTAGGCTCTAAGCATTGGGCGGATACCTCTGTATTTTGTTAAATTGTGAGGGTAAAGACGAGGTGATTATGAAAAAATCATTGCTTTTGTTGTTTGTGGCTTTTGGACTTTTGCTTTCTGCTTGCTCTACCGAGGAACCCTCTGTGGTCTGCGGCAGGGAATGGAACCCGGGCACCCAGGTGGTGGCCGATACGGCTAGCGAGTTTGCCCTGAACGATCCATTGATCGTGCAGTTCCGCTATGGCAAGAATTTCGACTTTACCAAGATGACCATCACCTTCTACGAGGGAACTCTCGCTAGCAAGGGCAAGAAGATCTGGGACCGTGATGTGGCTGTGACCGAAAAGCTGGGTGCCTACACCTTACAGGGAAAGTCCAAGCATGGGGGCCTCATGACCGCCCGTGAACTGGCGCACCAGAAGAACCCGGGCTCTGTGGTGGTGGAGTTCAGTACCGAGGGCCGTGTTTTGGCGGCCAAGGAACTGACCCTTACCAAGAATAAGTAACTAGACGATTTTTTTGAAAGATTTATTGGGATACGCATGAGACGTTTTGCTTTTTTAGGCGCCACTTTGGGCCTACTGCTTTTGTCTGGCTGTAACGAGACTACGGTAACTGTGGGCTACAAGCTCCAGGCTCCAGTGGACCTGGAACTGTATGCTGAAAGTTATTTCGCTACGGTGGACATGGAAGGCTCCGAGCAGATGGGGACCATTACGGCGGCCTACGCTGACTTGAACTATTCCTCCAGTGGCGACACCGTGAAGGTGAAACGCAAGTATGTGATGGACAAGTCCCGTGGCTACCTGAAGAACTTCATGCCCTCGGAACTGGCCTTTCGCATTAAGGAAGTGGACCTTGCGGCGGTGGACCGTGTCGTAACTTCCCTGGAAGGAATAGATGACGGCTATGATTCACTCCTGGCCCGCATTCCCATGCCCGAGCGCTGGCGCAAACAGCTTTTGAATCCGGACTACAAACCCCACCTGAAACGCCTGGAAAAGCACCGTTGGGAAATGACCCACCTGCTTACAGGGGAGGTGCCCACCAAGGGAAACATCACCAAGCTATTGAAGGATCAGGGCCGTCTGAACTTTGCCCTGATCAAGATTGACTCCGTGGTGGTAAAGGGCTTCGAGAACCGTGACCACCGTCGTTGCCTAGATTATGTGGTCTACCTTACTGAGGCAGAAAGCTTCCCCTATTACATCTGGGAGCAGCATGTAAACAGCAACATCATCCCGGACAAGTACAAGGCCTATAATTCTGGCCTGAAGGCGGAATACAATACGGCCTTTGAGGTGATGATGGAGCCCGAGACGGGAATCCCCTGCCAGGAACGTGAAGTGAAGGTGGGCAAGCACACCATGGTTCACCCGGTGACCAAGGACACGGTGGTCTTTGAAAGCCACATTACCAACGAGCGCCTGTTCAATCTGAAAAGGCCCGAGGAGAGCGCCGAACAGTGACTCAGTCTAGGGTGAAATACGGAATGTTGCTTGTGGCGGGCCTGCTTTCGGCATGCGCGAACCACCCTTCGCCCCAGCAGACCATGGTAGATGACCGCTACCTAGTTTATGAGCAGACCTACAAGGCCTATGCCGAAGCCGAGAAAAAATACCTGAACCTGCTTTTCAATATCGAGCGTATGCCCGAAGAGGAAGAGCTGTGGATAATGAAGCGCGACCAGATGCTGGAACTGTTGCAGCTTCGCGACCTGATGCTCCAGGCCCGTGGAGAGCTGGATGATGCCGTGCAGGACTGGGAAAAGCATTTGCAAGAGGTTCAGGCCGAAGCGAAGCAATCGCAGATTAAGCAGTACAACCCGAATTTCCCCGGTCGTGACGGCCAGAGGACAAGTCCGGGCCAGTTGCTACCTGGTGAAGTGCAGGGCAAGAACCAGCAGTGGTAAGGGATTGTCCTATGAACCTTTCCAAATCCTATCAGGACCTTATTTCTTGCTGCAACCACCGGATCATGGTTCTGGATGGTGATTTCGGGACAGAGCTTCAGCGTCAGAACGTGACGGAAGCAGAATTTCGCGGGAAGATGTTTGCAGATCATTTCGTGAACCTGATGGGGGACAACGAAGTTCTGTGTCTCACCGCTCCTGATAAGGTGAAGAATGTCCACCAGGCTTATCTTGCCGCTGGAGTGGACCTGATAAGGACCAACACCTTCGGAGCCACAAGTTTCGGCCAGGCTAAATACCGCCTGCAGCACATGGCCTATGATATAGCCAAGGCTGGTGCCCAAGTGGCCCGCGAGGCCTTGAAGGAACACAACGACAGAATTCGCGTCATGGGAAACCTGGTGAAACCCAAGTTCGTTGTAGGGAGCGTTGGCCCTATCGGGAAGACGGCCGGCATAAGCCCCAGGGAAACGGGCCGTACCGTGACCTTTGGAGACCTGGTGAATGCCTATGGCGAACAGATTCGGGGGCTCCTGGACGGCGGGGCGGATGCGCTCTTGGTGGAATCGGTTTCTGACACGCTGGATTGCAAGGCCGCACTCTATGCCATCTGCAAGGAATGCGAGAAGCGGGGGGAGCTTTTCCCCATTATGGTTTCGGTGTCCATTACGGGCGAGGGCGGACGTACGCAGTCTGGCCAGACGGCGAGGGCCCTGTGGCATAGCCTTTCTAGTTTCCCGATATTCAGCATAGGTTTCAGCAGTTCTTCGGAGACGAAGGATGTGCTTCTTCACCTGCGCGACGTGAGCGACGCCTATGTGCGTGTAAGTGCTTTTGTCGACGGGAATGTCCCGGACGAGTTCCAGGTGAATATCGTGGGCGGGTGTAGCGGGACTTCTCCCGAGACGGTTCATTCCTTGACCCGCATGGTAGCCCATAGGGACCCTCGGAAGGTGCCTTCCCGTAAGTACAACCTGCTGTTGAGTGGGCTGGATGCCATGGAGATCCGTTCGGAAAATCGCTTCGTGAGCATTGCCCCGCCCGAGAGGGGCGGTCAGGTCATCCAGGTCAATCTGGACGGAGGCCTTGCAGATCCCAGGACCGAGATGCCTCGATTCCTGAAGAATATGCTGTCGGACCGCATCATGGCGAGAAGCCCCGTCATGATTGAATCGGACCGGTGGGATGTCCTTCTGGCGGGCATGGAAAGTGCGCAGGGCAAGGGAATCGTGAATTCCATTAGCCTTAAGGATGGCGAGGAAGCCTTTCTTGCCCGGGCCGAAGAAATCCGTCGTCATGGCTTTGCCGTGGTGTGCAAGGCGGCCGACGCAAAGGGGCTGGCGCTCACGTATGAGCGCCGTGTGGAAATGTTCGAAAACATGTACCGCCTGCTGGTGGGTAGGCTGGACTTTCTCCCCGAAGACATTCTGTTCGACCCCAATGTTTGCCCCATAGGGACGGGTAGGGATGAACACCCGGAAGCGTCCAGGGAATTTTTCGAATCCTGCCGTTACGTGAAAGAAATGCTCCCTCATGCCCATGTCGTTGGGGACCTGTCCCTTTTGAGTTACGCCTTCAAGGAAGATACCCGTTTGAGGGATTCCATGCAGGCCGTGTTCCTGTACCACGCGGGTATGGCCGGTATGGACTTTGGAATTGTGGATACGGGAACTTTGCCCGCTTACGAAGAGATTCCGCTGGAACTTCGCCACCTGATCGAAGACCTGATGTTCAACCGCAGCGCCGATGCTACGGACCGTCTCCTGGAATACGCCGAGGCCGCTTGTAAAGGCAAGACCGGTTCTGAAGGGAAAAAGGTATTCCTGCCCCGGTTAGAAAAAAGATTTGCGGAACTGAAGGAGAACCTGTCCGCCAGGCGCCAGGCTCTTGAATCCGAAGGGAAGGCTAGGCCCGTTGGTGCGGCAAAGTTTTTGCTCGCTTCTTTGGATTCGGTGGTCCACGATATCGATAGGGATATCCTGGCGGAACTTTTGTCATGTTACGGTTTTCCTGTCTCGGATTTGGGGTATGGCGTTTCCTGTGAAAAGATCCTGGAGTCTATAATCTGTGATCCTCCCGACTTGGTCTACCTTTCTGCGCAGTTTGCGACGGGGCTTTCTGAAATGGTTCGTGTGGCACGGGAATTCAAGAGGCGGGAGATCGGCACGGTGCTGGTTATCGGCGGGGAAGCAGCCACCGATAAGTTTACGGCAATCCGTATTGCGCCGGAGGCTCTGGGCCCTGTGGTCTATGTCTCCGATGTCCGGAAGGTTGCCAAGGTGGTGGAGGCTCTTGTCGACGATTCCAAGCGTCCGGCCTTCTTTGCGGCCCTGAAGTCCCACCAGGACAGGCTTCGCCTCTCTTGAACTTCTGGCCCCTTTTTGCTAAATTTAGCCCGCTTTGAAAATTGAACTTGTCAAGACTCTCGC
>CACZII010000028.1 GCA_902781185.1 Fibrobacter succinogenes | reverse complement strand
CGTGTAGTGGACTTGTTCAAGGCCCTTTCAAGTATCGGTTCCAACAGCATTTATGGCAGTGCAAATGAAGGGGATGTTTCGTCTAAGGCCTTTGACCGCCGTAGCCGCGCCCTAGCGCTGAGCTGCAAGTGGCAATCTTCGCCGGTGCGCGGTATGATTGGCCCCCGTGTGGACAAGATTCCCCACCAGTATTACCTGTGCTATAGGGCCTGCTCCAGTACCACGTTGCCTAGACTCATGCTGTCAGATGAGGTGGGGCTGGGAAAAACCATCGAAGCGGGCATGATTTGGCATGCCCTGAAGGCCCGTGGTCGTATCGAGAAGACCCTGATTATCGTTCCCGATACCCTAAAGCACCAGTGGATGGTGGAAATGAAGCGCCGGTTCAATCAGCTTTTTACTCTGGTAGACGACGGTTACATGCAGAGCCTTTTTGTGAACGTGGAAAAGGATGAGGCCAAGCCTAATCCCTTTATGCGGGGCAACAATTTTATCGTCTCTATTGAGCTGCTCATGAGACAGGGAGCCTTGGTAGAGGATCTTCTGAAAATAGAATGGGATTTGACCATCGTGGATGAGGCCCACCATTTGGTCAGCGAGGATGGATTTACTAGTGGCGAATACACACTGGTCGACGCCATCTGCAAAAAGACCAAGGGCCTGCTCCTGCTTACGGGAACGCCCCTACAGCTCAATCCGGAATCCCATTTCAATCGTCTCAAGATGCTGGATCCCACCAGGTTCACGGATTATAGGGAATTTATCAACGACCAGGAAGCCTACAATAAGCTGGTCAATGACCTGAAAAAAATTCCTACCGACTCGAACCACCAGATGAGTTGGGACGACCTTTACGAAGCGGTACCGAAGAATTCCAAGATTCGCCCTTGGTTGGAGCAAGAAAGTACCAAGTCTCTGACGGCAGGGGAATGGATCCGCCGCATTGTAGATGCTATGGGTACGGGCTCCGTAGTCTTCAGAAATACACGAAAGGGCGTGGGCGGTTTCCCGAAGCGCATTCTGGACGCCATTCCTTTGGAACCTAACCCTGAATACCGCAACATGGTGGAAATTGCCGCTCAGAAATACCTCTACATGGAAGAGGGAACATCCGGCGACGACCTGACAACGGATATTCAAGAGAATGGACTGCTCTGTACACAGTATTCCGATGCCTGGGCTTTGGACGAACGTATTGTCTGGCTTAAGGAATTTTTGAAAAAGCACCGCAAGGACAAGATTCTCCTAATTTGTGAGAGTGAGTCGGTGCTCTTTGCCCTGAAGACTGTTCTTACGGAATATTTGGGCGAGGGCGGACTTGCCGTATTCAGCGAAGGCATGAGTATCCTTGCTCGTGACAAGGCGGCGGCGAACTTTAGCAAGCCCAATGGGGCGAACATCCTGATAGCATCCGAAATTGGTGCCGAAGGTCGTAACTTTCAGTTCTCCAACCACCTGATCCTCTTTGACTTGCCGTTGGATGCGGCCTTGGTGGAACAGCGCATTGGCCGTCTGGACCGTATTGGCCAGACCAAGGATATCTATGTTCATGTGCCCTATGTGAAGGGTTCTGGGCAAGAGGTGATGTTCCGCTGGTACAATGACGGTTTAAATGCTTTCGGTGCGCCCCTCATGGGTGGCGGTGAGTTGTTCTTGAAATACACGGATAGTCTGATTGAAGCTCTGGCGGATCCAATTAATAGCATGGAACGTTTTATCGCAAAGGTGATTCCCGCTGTCCAGAAAGATTCCGAGCAGATGCGCAAGAAAATCGAGAAGGGCCGCGACCGTTTGCTGGAATTTAACTCTCGCAATCCGGAGAAGGCGAAAGAGATTACCGACGAAATTGAGCGGATTGACGCTGAATCCGAGATGAAGGACCTGTTGCTGGATTCCCTGAAGGGACGTGGACTTGATATTGAACCTAGTGCCATAGCTGGATGCTCCGTAATTACCATGGGCCCGCAAATCGAAGCAGGTACTGTTCCCGGCATGCCCACTCAGGCCATGATTGCCGCTCAGAGTGAAGATGAGGAACAGGGGTCTGACAGCATTTCCTTGACGGTGACTTTTGACCGCAAGGTGGCCATGATCCACGATGAGGTGGATTTTGTAAGCCTGGAACACCCGCTGGTACAGGGTGTTATCGATTATGAAACTGGTGTAAACCACGGTACCGTGGCCTGCTCCATTTGGCAGGATTCTGGATTGCGCGGACTGATGATGCAGTACAACTTTGTGGTAGAATTGCCCGTTCCCGAGGAATGGGGAATGTCTGACATTGTTGGCCCTTGTTACGCTTCTGCTTTAATTGACCCGACCGGCAAGGATATGTCAGCTGTTCTTGAAAAACTGAAAGCGGCAAGCCTTCGTGACGTGGCCGTCCCTCGCGGCAACAAGGCTGTAGATGCGACGCTCCGATTCTTTGCAAAGGAAGGTCTTGGCTTTGCACGTCAGGCTATTAATGGCATGGCTAGGGAATATGCAGAAAAGGCCGCTGACCTAGTAGAAAAGCGCACCGAACAGGAATACCAACGCATGAACAACTTGATGCTGATGCGTGGTCGTGGTGGAAGTTCCAGCGCTCTGCAACAGCTGAAGAAGAATGTGACCGAACGTCGCAAGATTGTCTCTACGCCACAACTCCGCCTAGACGCTATAAGGCTGCTGGTGTGCCGTTGAAAGGTATGAGTTATGAGTGAATTACGCAAGAATATTTTGAATGAAGCCCGCCGAATCGTGGTGAAGATTGGTTCCCGCATTTTGGTGGACAGTGCTAAGGGCGGAGTCCGTAGCCGTTATATCCAGAAGCTGGCTGACTCTGTTTCCCGCCTCATGGAGGCTGGCAAGGAAGTGGTGATTGTGACCAGCGGTGCTGTGGGTACTGGCATGGCCCAGCTCGGTTACAAGGAAAAGCCAACCAACATCGCAGAAAAACAGGCCTGTGCCGCCGTAGGCCAGATCGACCTGATGTACGCCTACCGCGAAATGTTTAGCTGGGTAGACCTTTCCGTAGGTCAGATTCTCCTCTCGGCTGATGACTTTAGAGATCGTGCCCGCTACAAGAACTTGCAGAATACCATCAAGGCTATGCTGGCCCGTAAGATTGTTCCCATCATCAACGAGAACGACTCTCTGGCAGTGGCAGAAATCAAGGTGGGGGACAACGACAAGCTTTCCAGTGACGTGGCCCTGTTCCTGGATGCCGATCTGCTTCTGATTTTTACCGACGAAGACGGCCTTTTCGACGACAACCCGAAGAAGAATCCCGACGCCCGTCTGTTGCGTTTCGTTCCCGAAATTACACCTGCTATTTTGGCCTTGGCTGGCAAACCCGGCGAAGCTGGCTCTGCGGTAAGTACGGGTGGTATGCGCAGTAAGCTGGACTCCATCCGCAATGTGACCAGGAGCGGTGCAAACGCTTTCTTGGCTAATGGAATGAAGGTGTTGCCCCATCAGGTGGTTCTTGAAAATGCGGTAGGAACTTTCTTTGCTGGTTCCAAGAACAAGCTGAACAGCCGTCAACGCTGGCTCCGCTTTATCACCACGCCCCGTGGGAGTGTCGTGGTGGATGAGGGTGGTTCCAAGGCTCTCCGCGAAAAGCATTCTAGCCTGCTTCCTGTAGGAGTGCTCTCCGTAAAGAAACATTTTGATAAGGGTGACCTTATCGAGGTTCTGGATGAATCCGGTACTGCTGTTGCCCGCGGTGTGGCTGGTTTTGACAGCGAGACCCTGAAACTGGTTCTCCGCAAGAAAACCCGGGAGGTTCACGAGATTCTCGGCAACGCCGTTCCCGACGAACTGATCCACAAGAACGACCTGGTGGTATTCTAATGCTCAACTGGGAAACACTTCTTTCTGCCACACGTTACGGACACCCGGCGGACCGCGACCCGAACCGCTCGGATTTCCACCGTGACTTTGACCGTATCGTTTTCTCCACGGCGTTCCGCAGGCTGGGCCGCAAGACCCAGGTGCACCCCTTCTCCGTAAACGACCATGTGCACAGCCGCTTGACTCACAGTATCGAGGTGGCAAGCGTAGGTCGTAGCCTTGCGGTGACGGTCTATCACTTGATAAAGAAGTACCTGCCCAAGAGCATCAACGAGTATCATTTCGGTACCATTGTCCAGTCGGCTTGTTTGGCTCACGACATCGGCAATCCGCCGTTCGGACATGCGGGGGAATCCGCCATCCGTGAATGGTTCCGCAAGAACCGCAATTCCGCTCCTCTGAAGGACCTTTCCGACAAGGAACAGGCAGACTTCGAGAACTTTGACGGCAACGCCCAGGGCCACCGTATTCTTTCGAAGTTGGAATACCATTTCCTTGACGGCGGAATGCGCCTGACCTATGCCACTATCGGGGCCATGATCAAGTATCCGTCTCTGGCATTGTACGGCCACCCCACGAGTCTCTTCTCTACAGAAGCTGACCTTTACAGGAGTACAGCGGAAATCCTTGGCTTGCCCGAGATTTCGTACGGCAAGTGGGCAAGGCACCCGCTGGTTTACCTGATGGAAGCCGCCGACGATATCTGCTATTCCATCCTCGATGTAGAAGACGCCATTGAACTTGGAATTCTCACCTTTGCCGATGTCCGTGACATGTTCAGCTATCTCTGCGGTCCTGAAATCAATATCGACAAGGAATACGAAGAGAACGGCCAGAATTTCCGAGATTTCCTTTCCAGCGTTCGAGGCAAGGCCATCCAGAACCTCATCGACGATGTGGCTGTGGTCTTTGCCAACAATTATGAACAGATTATGGAAGGCACTCTGGACAAGCACCTGATAGACCTTTCCAAGTCCGATGTAATGCGGGGTATTTTCATTGCCAAGCGTCTAGGCCGGGAGCGTATCTACCCGGACCGCCGCAAGACGGAGCTTGAAGTCGGTAGCTACACCACGTTAAGTACGGTACTGGATGCCTTTATTAGCGGTGTCTACGATTACCGTGTCAATGTCAAGAGTTCCTATAGGGCGAGCCGTATTGTCCGGCTGATTGGAAATGCCAAGATTGGTCAGAGCGTTTCTGCAGCAGAAGCTTACCACCAGGTTCTCGACTTCGTGAGCGGCATGACCGATAACTACGCCACCTACCTGGCCCGCCAAATCGGCGGCCTAGTTACCGGGCTTTAATTAACTTTAAGGCGTCATTCCGGGCTCGACCCGGAATCTGAATTTCTTAGAATACGATTTTCGCGATGCCGCCAGCGAGTCCCGGCAGCGGGAACTTTAGCGTGCTGCTGCTCAGCCACATGTTCAGGCCTTCGTCAATCCAGCGCCTTTCGCAGGTGATTTTCTTGATTACGATGTAGGTGGTGGAATCTTCGGTATCGAAGTTGTAGTAGCCGCGGAACTTGATAGGGGAGGCTTCTCCGTGAAGCAAGATGGATACGTCGGCTGTTCCGTTGGTTGAATCAATGGAAAGGGTCTGGATTTCTCCAAACCGCTTCACCATCTCGTGATTCCTCACGAAAGCCTCCACCGCCTTGTCACGCAAGTTTCCCAGCAGCGACATATTCCCTCTTAACGCGGAAGCGTCAGGATTTCCACACCGTCCTTGGTACGTACGATGGTGTGTTCCCACTGGGCAGAAAGCGAGCCGTCCCGAGTTACGGCGGTCCAGCCGTCGTTCAGGGTCTTGGTTCCGGGCTTACCCACGTTGATCATGGGTTCCACTGTAAACACGTTGCCCACTTCAATGAAGGGGGTACGTTCAGAGTTGCGGAAATGCAGCACTGTGGGTTCTTCGTGGAAGCCTCGGCCAATTCCGTGTCCGCAGTAGTCTTCCACTACGCTAAAGCCGTGTTCGTCGGCTATATCCTGAATGGCACAGCCGATGTCGCAGAATCGGGCCCTAGGTTCGCCAGCGGCGCGGATTCCCTCTTCCATGCAGAATTTGGCGGTGTCGATCAGTTCCTGTGCCAAGGCGCTTGCTTTTCCGGCCACGAACATTGCAGAAGTATCGCCATGGTAACCCGAAAGGATAGTGGTGATGTCGATGTTCACGATATCGCCGTCTTTCAGGATCGTGTCGGCCCTGGGAATCCCGTGGCAGACCACTTCGTTAATGCTGATGCAGGCGTAGCGGGGGTAGCCATGGTAACCCATGCAGGCCGAAATGCCCTTGTGCTTGCGGGTATAATCCCCGATGAATTCGTCGATTTCCAAAGTGGAAACGCCTGGTTTCACCATTTCGCCGGCAAGAATCAGCGTCTCGGCGGCAAGAGCGCCGGCATCACGGATCAGTTCGATTTCTTTTGCAGACTTTACTTTAATCTTAGCCATTTTACAAACCTATTTCTTCCACGCATAGCGATCCAGCAAGAACGCCAGCAGCATCTGGTCTTCCTGAACACTGGCCAGTTCACGTACCAGTGGCAAGAAGCGGCTGATACGCTCGGTAGCCTTCTGACCGCCGAAATGGTTCCGCTCCTGCTCCAGACGAACACGCAGGCGTTCACTGACACGCTTGGCAATCTCTTCGTCTGTAGGCACATCCATCTTGATAAAGTTGATGCCAAAGTCAGCGGCGGTCTGCCTGATTTCAATCTCTTCCACGGGAGTGATAAGCGAAATGCAGAGTCCGCTCTTGCCCGCACGGGCGGTACGTCCACTGCGGTGCACATAGACTTCGTGGTCGGCAGGGTGGTCGTACACAATCACGTGGGTCACATGGTCCACGTCGATTCCGCGGGCAGCTACGTCGGTACAAATCAGAATGCGGATCTTCTTGTCGCGGAAAGCGTTCAAGGTCTTTTCACGCATAGACTGTGCCACATCGCCGCTCAAGGCTCCCACCTGGAAACCATAGCCCGATAGTACCTGCTCCAGATAGCTCACGTCGCTCTTCTTGTTACAGAAAATCATGCAGCTTTCAGGATTGTAGTATTCCAGCACCTTGATGGTCATGGAATCCTTTTCCATCACGTCGCAGGGGTACCAGCGGTGTTCCAGGTTGTTGGCAATCACCTTGTCGTAAGAGAGAGACAGAAATTCAGCGCTGGGTCTCTGGAATTCGCGGGCAAGGCTCTTCACCGTCTGAGGGATGGTGGCACTGAACATGGTGCAAGAAATGGCCTTGGGCAGGTAACGGCGGATCTTCTGCATGTCGGGGTAGAAACCCATGGAGAGCATCTCGTCGGCCTCGTCAAGCACTAGGTCGCGAATGTCCAAGAAGTCCACATTGCCACGCTGCACATGGTCCATCAGGCGGCCCGGGGTGGCTACGATAATGTGAACGCCTTCACGGAGGGCCTTCAGCTGGGGCTCGTAGGCCACGCCGCCAAAGATAGCCACAGACCGTATTCCCGTGCCCTTAGAAAGCTTCTCGATTTCGTCTTGCACTTGGATGCACAACTCGCGGGTAGGCACAAGAATCAGCGCCTGCGGGTACGGATGGTCACGTACAATGACCTGCAAAAGCGGAAGCACGTAGGCACCTGTCTTGCCCGAGCCCGTCTTGGACTGCACTAGCATGTCCCGAGCGGCCAGCATGTAGGGGATGGTCTTGCGTTGGACGGGCATTAGCTCAGTCCAGCCGTGCTCTCTCAAAATGTTCTTCTGTTCGTCAGGAAGCTGGTCGAAAGTGTAGTCGGGCAGCTTGTTCTTGGGTTCGATAATCTTGACCGGCGTCAAGAAAGGATTGATTTTTTCCTCTTTTTTCTCTTCAATAACTTCTTCGCTCATAGTGAGCACAAAGATAGCAAAATTTGGTTAGGGGAGAGGCCTCTCCCTCGCTACAGCCCCGGCTCCGCATTGTCATTGCGAGGAGTGAAACGACGAAGCAATCTCATTCGCCGTGTCTTCCGCTACCCTCTCTAGCGGGGGACACCCCCGCAACGCCCCCTTGGATAATCCGAGGTCCACAGGCGCAGGCGCACGCAAAAAGCCGTCAGTCGCGCCTTCACTTTGTTCGCCGCTACCCTCCGGAATTTTTGCTTAGCACCTGTGCCTGCTCCCCTCGCAAATGTGTTTCGCTACGCAGGAGGTTGCTCGGTCACGGCGTTCCCTTGCAACCGTCATTTCTTCTTAAAATATGTTATCGTAATGCCACTTGTTGTACGATCAAGACTAGCCACCATAAATGGATAAGTGGCAGATGTCGTTTTTACAAGATACCATTCATGCAGATCCAACTCCATTGGATTTGCTTCACCATTGGGCCATTCGGTAAAACTTTCAAAACACATTGCTCCGGGGGGAATATACCCAGGCTCATGGGAACCTTCCTGTATAATTTTCACTCCAGATGAGGCATCAAAAAAGGGATATCCTTCCTCCATTCTCAATGTTACATCAGGATTACTACTTAATCCTGTAGCAAAATTTAATGCCTTTTGACCATTGGTTGACAAGGAAACATTTTCCACCATCTCCATTTCCGTACACGAACTATTAGAAGATTGTTTAATATATTCACATTTAATGTTGAATGCGGTTTCAAGGCTATCAACATATACAGTATTCTCCGTATTTTCTCTGTTACTCATGAATGTTACAGTTCGAAATAAAAAATCACCGCAACCATACTCATTTTGATCAAAAAGCATTTCATCCAAAGTTGAAGCAAGATTTATTGACTGTGTTCCTAATAAGGCTGTTGATTTAATTGAAGCAGGAAAGAAAACGCATATACTTTCTTTTGTACAAAGACTAAAATAAAGGCTGTCAATTTTATGATTATCATCTGATTTGACCACGCCACTAAAAGACAAAACATAATCTCCATGGCCATCAGCAAGGGGTGTAACCTTAATTGATGAACTTTTATCCAACGATAGATTCTCTACTACACGACTTGAACTAGAGGAAATTTTTTCCTCCTGATTTTTTGGATTAGGCACATTATCCTGTATACAACGAATCGGTAATTTTCTACTATGATCAAATGTTCCTCCAGATGTGTTTAGGTTTTGGAAAGTATCAAATATCTCTGCCTCATGAAGTCCCTGAGTATGTTTGTTATCCCATATTATTGTAGATGTCCAAAATATCGCCGCTGTTCCTTCTGTAACTTTATTCCCTAATTCAGGCCACAAACGTAAAGCAGAAAAACCATAAGAGTCCTCAGCTTGATGATTAAGAGCCTTTACTAGAACATCTCCATTTGTATAATTAAATAATGTTCTCCATTCTGATGTATCTGGCAAATGCCAACCTTGAGGACAAACGCCACGCATTGGATAAATTGGTGTACAATCTTCTCCATATGTGATATACTTTCCTACGCTACTACCACAACCCTTTCCATTATTTGAATAGATTCCAGCCGAATCAACGGCAACACTCCATGGATAAAAACGACCTCTACTATATAATCCGCATTCATCTAAACCTGTTTTTGAATTAACAAAACAAGCACTACTATCAGAGGCAAAATCCAAATTTTCCGCCATCCATGTTTGCTTTCCAATAGTCACCATCTTATAGATATGGCCATCACGCGAATCAATGAAAGTTTCATAAATACCTTTTCCTTCATCTTCTTTATATAAAATCCATGACCAAGTTTCTGAAGAAGCATCTTGACTGCATATATAGTCTTCATTAGTCGAGCTAACGTGTACTATAGTCATTTTTAATGACGAGCTACAAGTTTGCTTAGAAATAAGTTCTTCATAGGTTTTGTACACTCTGTTTGCCTCATCATCATTTGAGACGCTACTTCCCGAATCCCCACCGCATGCAACAAGGAGAAAGGTCATTATACCGGCCCAAACAAAGAATAGGCATGAAAAAATCTTTTTAGTATCCATAATTAAGCCTCCTTGTTATTTTTTTACTAGGGTGGTTTTTGTTATACGCCTCTGTAATTTTATCGGCAAAAGACCAAAATTCTTTTAGTTTTTTTGAAGCTGTTCGCTTTATTTGTGTTGAATCTTTCTTTTTTACATTATCTATGATTAATGAAAAAGAATTTTTTGATAATTTCCCATACAACCATACAAGGTTGTCAAATGAACTGTAAAGCCCTTTAATTGGCTTAAATCCTAAGAGATCCATTATCAGAGTTGATTTATGTTCGTTTTTTGAATGTGTAGGAAATTCGAACCCGAAGAATTCCAATACTTTATTTACGTTTTCCTTTAGAAGGGAATCCTCTATTGGGAAATTATGCTCCGTAAGAAAGTAAAAATACTTGCTAATCAGAGAAGGTGCCTTTGCAGATGGGTTCCCGTAGGGTGTTTCAAATAAGCCCTCGATGTAAGGCTGGTTTAATGACTTCATATATTGGCTTATTTTCTTTTTTAAGTCATTGTCGTCTTTGGATATATTTACAATAGCCTTTGCCAATTCTTCCATTCCACCCACGTGTTTTTTCATATTTGTGGAATAAAAGGAATCAATTATTGCGAGACGAATATAGACGGTCTCTTGGTAAGATAAATCCGATTTTAATTTGAATAATGTATCAATGACATTTCGATTTCTGAAATACGGTGTATCATTTTCCAAAACTTCTTTGGCTAAAGCCATAAGTTTCCGAAATTCCTTTTCCTTAGCCATACCAGCCTCCATCGTGAAATACTATGGAGTTCAGCCCCAGTCTGCAAAGAACTACACCGATTTGTATAGATACAAGAAAGGCGTAGATCGTCGCATTTACCTAGATGGGGCTCTCGACAGCCCTTGTACGATAAACGCAAACGACCCACGCCCCAAATGGGCGACAATAAGCCTATCGAGATTGCTTCGTCACCTTACGGTTCCTCGCAATGACACAGGTATCGTCGAAACACGCAAAACGCACCGCAGAGTTGCGGTGGAATAAACGCATTCACGTGAGCGTCTGCCTTGTCCTCGTACAAGTTGAAATTGTCGAGATTTCATCTAGAGAACAAGAGCAAAAACTCTCTAATATGTCACCATAAATATACTTTCAAATAAGCAAAAACGGTTACATTCCCTGAGTTTTTTAACGAAATATGCCCGAAAATGAGGAATTCGGTTGCGAGGGAACACCGTGACCGAGCAACCTCCTGCGTAGCGAACCCATTTTTCGAGGCGAGAGGGCATAGTTGCTAGGCAAAAAATCCGGAGGGTAGCGACGAACGAAGTGAAGTTGCGACCGACGGTCTTTTTTGCAGGCGACTGTGCCCTTGAGGCTCGGATTATTCTAGATGGCGGCTCGTGGTCCGCCATGACGTTGATGTGTGCGTTGAGGGGCATTTAAGGGGCTGAGCCCCTTAGGGGAGGGGGTAGGCAAAGACTACAGGCTTTGCCGAGGGGGAGGCTTCCCCCTTATAATTACAGCACCCAGTGGTATTCCAGACCGAAGCTTATAAAGCAGTCAATAGTAGACCCACCGATGGTAGTGGGTTCAGCCGCAGCGTCGGGAGAGGGATCCGAATAGGTGTCGCGCCCTCTGCTGGAGATGCCTGTGCGCAGGCTTATGCCGTAATGCTTGGCGAATACAAACTGGGAACCGATTCCTACAAGGGCACCCTTGTAGACCTCTTCGAATTCCACGCGCTTCTCGTAGGCGGCAGAAGGCTTTTTTACATCGTCCTTCACGTCGATTTCTTCCACAAAGAAACTGTACTGGAACCCGAGAAATACGAAAGGTGTAATGTCCAACCACTTGTTCATGGGGAAGGTCTTGGAAAGGTGAATGCTAAGCCCAATTTCGTGCTGGTAGAAATACCAGTGGTCCAGTTCATCGTAGGAGGTGTCCTTTTCATCGATCTTGACATTGTGTTTGGCCAAGCGGTAGATGATTTCAGCACCGATGAACCCGTACCAGGTACCACCGGCGTAAACGTGTAAAAATGGATCGGAATCTTCGATAAAGTTCCAGAGGCTCGTGGAGTCCTTGGTGATGCGGTACCTGCGGACCTTGCTGTCGATATGGCTTCTATACCAGTTGTCGGGAGTCAGCGGAATCTTTGCCTGGGAATACCCGAGGCCCACGCCAAGCCATCCATTGAAACTTGGAGTTTCCTGGTAATAGTCGTCCGGTTCCGTGGCTAACTTTTCACGTTCCTTTTTCGTCAGGCGTCTTTTGGCAGGAAGGTCAAAAAAGGAATTGGCCATGTCGTCGTACAAGGCGATAGGGTCATTGTTGAAGCCTACCGTACCCGCTATTTTGGGTGTACTCGCGGTTTCATCAAACAGCGCTACCTTCACGACGCCTTCTACCTTGGAAACATACATCACAATCTTGTCTTCAAGGGCCTGGATCTTCGCAATCATGGCAGGGTGTCTTGCTTTCAGGTACTCCGCCTTGGTATTGGGTTCCAGATTGTAGCCAAGCCAGTTCCCATAGCGGAGCGCTACAGAATCACGTTCCCATTCACCGAAAACGCGGCACTTGGGGTCACCGATGCTGGTGTTGTTCCGCTTCAGAGAAAGGCAGAATTCCTTGGGGTCGATAGTGATGGACTTGTCCACATTCCAGATTAGAATGTCGCCATCTTTCCAGAGGGTGTAATGGGAATCGAAATAGACATCCCGGGCATTCGTGAAGCCAGCCAAAAGTCCAATCAGCAAGAGAAACAGGAGCTTTTTCATGGGGCTGCTCCTGCATCCAATTCCCGCTGGATCTGCGTGGCAATATCGCCTACAAGTGCTTCGATATCGCCTATGGAAATCTTTTCAATGGGCTTTTCAACTTGGTCAACCGCGCTATAGAGGGAGCGCTGCTTCTCGTTATCCCACAGGGTATACGATACAATGGCGGTCAGGTTGTTGGACGTCTTCTTTTCGGTACTCTCGTTATGGATGAGCGCATAGTCAAAATAGCTTTCCCTGTTTAGATCTGTACCTACAATGATTTCGTGGACAATCAGGATGTTCTTGGGGGTATTTCCACTGGAGTCCGTTACCACCACGCCTTGCTCAGGGAATTTCCCCTTGATGAAAATCCGCTGATCCAGCTTGAGACTTTCTTCGGGCAGGCCGTCCAACTTACTGGAAGGTACAACCTTTAAATGGTTGTAGCGCTTCTTCAGTTCCGCTATCAGGAGTTTTGAGCAGTCGGTGGTGACCTTGGTTTGGACACTGTCAGCGGAAATGCCCAGTTTCTTGGCGAACCAGGCGGAACGAACAAGAACGAAAGCCTTGTCCGCTCCTATGACAGTAAGTTCATCCCGTGGTGGAATTGTATAGGATGGATGGCTCCTTGTCCACTGGTAATGCGTGCCGCATCCCGTAAGAAACGCCGCCATAACCAGGCTGATAACGAGGGAGAAT
>CACZII010000027.1 GCA_902781185.1 Fibrobacter succinogenes | reverse complement strand
GTTGCCGGAGAACCGTCTTCCCGTCTCTTCCAAGACCGGCGAAGGCCTTGCCGAACTCAAGCGACTTATAAACGACGCCGTCTTTACGGAAAGCCGCGAAACAGAAGACCTTTGGATTACCAGCGAACGTGAACGGGCCTGCCTCGCCGAAGCCTTCGAGGGTGTAAAGCGGGCTTTGGACCTGCTTCAGAACAGGCCTGCCGTGGAACTTTTAGCCTTCGAGATGCAGCTGGTGCGTCGCTCCCTCCAGAGCATCGTCGGTGAAATTTCGTCCGAAGATATTTTACAGTCTATTTTTGCGGGGTTCTGCATTGGAAAGTAGCACGCTCAGCTTAGTCGGTGTCCTTATTGGAATCTTTGCCTTCGGAACCTACATGGTCCCGCTGAAAAAGTTTCCGGCCTATTCCTCATGGTCCTATTTGGCATTCATGTCTATCGGGGCGTTCATCTGCTCCGTGGGCATCACCTGCGTCACGGGGCAGTTCAACTTTCACCCTGTAGGTATCGGGTGTGGCCTGCTTTGGGTACTTGGCGGAGCCCTGTGTTTCTGGGCGGTTCAGGCTGAGGCAGACCTTGCGGGAACAGGGCTGCGCTCTATGAGCGTGAGTATTTTGCTGTCGTTCTTTAGCGGTGTGGTCATTTTCCGTGAACAGACCCTGCTGTACTATTCTATTCCGGCCATCGCCTGCATGATTATCGGTATATGGATTCCCGCCAGTAAGAAAAAATCCATCTGGAAAAACTGGCGTTCCCTGATGTCGGGTGCTGTCTTTGGAACCTACCTGATTCCCTTCAAGTTTAGCGGCATGGGCGACATGGAATTCCTGTTCCCCTTCTCTTTTGGCGTATGCGTCGGAAGCCTTGTACTTGTTGGCCTGGTGACGTTCCGCCGTCATAAAGACATTAAGCATTCTATGATTGCGCCGACCCTTATTTCCATAGGTTCGGGTGTCATGTGGATGTTCGGTACCCTGGCCATTTTCTGGACCATTGCCGACGACGGCATGTTCGGTTATGCGGTGGGTTACCCGCTGTTGCAACTGAATCTGGTGGTGAACCAGCTTTGGGGTGTGTTCGTGTTCGGTGAATACGCTTCAAGAGGCGGGCGTATTAAGCTCGCCATGTCTACCGTCGTCATCTTGATTGGCGCGGTGTTGCTGACCCTGTCTAAAATGTAGACGAACTGAAGTCCGTAATCTGCTGGTTCAGTTCTTCGGCGCCCTTGATGTCTTCGTTGTAGAGGGCGTTGATTTTTTTGCAGCCCAGTTCCAAAAGCTTGCGGGCGCTTTGGTCGCCGCCCTGCTTGCGCAGCTCGCGGATGGCCCCGTCGATAAGTTTTACGTCGCGCTGTTCGGGGTAGCTCTTCATGAAGTTGTAGAACTGCTGGACTTGAGCCTCGTAGTCGGCGTCGTTCTCGCAGGCCAGCAGGAAGGGCACCACTCTTGAATTCAGCAAGTTGCTCAGGTCACCCACGAAGGTGTTGAGGCTTGCTCCTTCGGGGAACAGTTCCTCGGTTTCCTTCTGGATGTCGTCGTTGTCCATGATGCTGCCGTTCTCGAACTGCGAAAGCATCTCGTTTAACAGCGCCATCTCCTCGACCTTGGCTTGTTCACGGAAACGTGCCTGGTAGTAGATGGGGAGCGTGGTCAGGCAGAAGTGGGCCTGGTTCATGCCGATGAACTCGCCTACGAAATAGACGTCGGCGTCTTCTTTCAGAATGTCGGCTTCGCTACTGAAGTTGCAGATTCTTGCCGGAATGGGGATGACTTCCATGTTGGAAAGTTCATGGAGGCGCTCCCGCAGGGAATCTACGTCGATATCTTCGGGCAGGTCTACGCCTTCTTCGCGCATGGTCTCGATAAGGTTGTCGATGCGCTCGTCCATGGCCTTGTTCAGGGAACGCTTGCTGGGCAGTACGGGCTGCTGGCGGAAATCCCCTTCCAGTGCGAGGATCCCGTTTTTTACCATGTCGTCAAAGGGTGTGGAGCTCCGTTCCGCATCGGGAGAGGGTAAAATCCTGGCATAGGCAATCACCGCACAAGCGCTTGTCGTTTCCCTTTCTCTGTTCAATCCCGAGCATGTGTATAATATAGAAAAATGACAGTGAAGGGTGTGGAGTGTGGAATGTGGGGTGTGGAGTGTGAAGTGACAAATGAGAAATTCTCCATTTCACATTACACATTACACATTGAAGAGATGTTTCTATCTTTTTATTTAATGGATTCCGCAACATGGCAGAAGGTTCTTGACCTGTGCAATAGGCTCTCGGGTGTAACCTACGAGAACCTGACGAAGATTATCCGTCTGGAACAGTCGGGCAGCGCCACCCGTGCGCGGAACTTGGATGACAGTTTCCAGAATGATGTGGATTCTTGGATGGGTGGCGGCACCTGCTTCAGCATGACTTGGCATTTGTACCAAGCTTTCAAGGATATGGGGCTTTCGCCACGGCTTGTGATGGGTCACAAGCGCAAGGAACGGAACATCCACTGCGCCCTTGTTCTGCCCGATGAGTCTGAACCTTCTTCTCTCACCACTCATCACACATCTCACATTCCACATTTCTCGTCCAATCCAGAGTTTCTCTTCGACCCCGGCTACCTTATCTTCGACCCTCTCCCGATACCACTCCCGGCTCCCTTCGGTACCGGCGAGGCCTTCTTTCCGCTGGTTCCCAACAGCGTGCGACTAGTGCGCCCTGCCCAAGATGTCCTGGAACTCTGGACTGGCGGGGCCGGCGGCCCTATGAAGCTCCGCTTCGAGTATCCGCTGGAAGGCGTCTCGGTAGAAGAATTCAAGCAACATTGGTCTGAAAGTTTTTACCGGGAGATGATGACCTATCCTGTGCTGAACCGTTTAGATAGGGACCAAGGAATACAGTATTACTACCAGAAGGGCAATCTTGTCATTCGCGACAAGGACGGCTCCCGAATGGAACGCATTCCCGAGGCGGAACGTGTGGAAAAGCTTAGCGAAATCTTCCACATCGCCCCAGACCTTGTGGAACGTGCCCTCGGGATACTAAAACGATAGGCTGTACTTACGTCATTCCCTTTCAGGGCATGACTGTGCGGCTCAGCCATGCCAAACCGCTAGCGTTTTGTCAAGGCGTTCGCCTTTTGCACGTCATTCCGGGCTTGACCTAGCGGAAACGACTGGCTGTGCATACGTCATTCCGGGCTTGACCCGGAATCAGAAGTTCTGAAATACTTATATTTCTTAAGAAAAAGGAATACATCTTATGAAAAAGCTTTTGATTCTCTTTGTGGCAATGGTTTCCGGCGTTTTTGTGGCCTGCGGCCCTTCCAAGCTGGAAATTCAGGAAATGTCCTCTAGCCGTGACGTCATCATCGAGGTCCGTCAGGTGCTGAATGACTCCATCAGCCTGATGGTGGGTAATACCCTTTACCTGAACAGCAAGCAGGTGATTGGAGACAACTTGTTCCCTCTGCTGGTGAGCACCCGCGACCCGCAAGAGATTGAACGTCTGACCGCTACCGACGTGGTGAACGGTCCGGAAGACCTGCTCAAGTATCTGCGTTTCACCTCTCCGGACATGGTGAACTTCGGTATTGTCATCGGCGAGACCGCTTACAACGAAATCGGGTTTGACGAGAACCACGTGGTGGAAACTCTGAAGAACATCTTTATCAAGGTGGATGGCGGATCCCTGATTCTCTTCCACGAGAAGAACGG
The DNA here is from genome assembly GCA_902781185.1 of Fibrobacter succinogenes. Lineage (GTDB taxonomy): Bacteria > Fibrobacterota > Fibrobacteria > Fibrobacterales > Fibrobacteraceae > Fibrobacter > Fibrobacter succinogenes_G. Next base: position 11,572 of record CACZII010000027.1, on the reverse strand, counting down.
CGAACTTACCGCCGCTAAGAAGTTGTTCTAACCCGCTTCGTCATCCTCGCCACCCACGTTGTCATCCCCGCCTTGAGCGGGGATCTCCTATTATTTAAGTTTCTTCAACTCATGCAGCAGCATGGCGAGCCCGATAAAGGCGGCGCCAGTATCGGCGATGGGCTGGGCCATGAACACCCCCTTCAGTTCAAGGAAGCGGGGGAGTATCAGCAAGAAGGGTATCAGCAAGATTACCTGACGGCATCCGTTCAGGAACATGGAACGGAGGGCCTTGCCTGTACCCTGGAAAAAGCTTCCGGACACAAGTCCCAGGGGAATCATGAAGAATGCTGCCCCGAAGAGCCTCATGGCCCAGGCGGCAGTCTCCTGCAACTTCAGGTCGCCCGGCGCGAAGGGCGCCACTAGGGTTTCCGCCTGCCACATCATAATAGCCCAGGCCACAATCATAAACCCGAATGCGTAAATGAAGGTGAACTTGAGGGTCCCTTTGACTCGGGAATTCAGGCGGGCGCCGTAGTTGTAGCCGATGATAGGTTGGGTGCCATGGACGAATCCCAGCAGCGGGAGCAAAATGAAGGAAGCGATGCTGTTCACGATGCCGAAAGCCGAAATGGCCATGTCCCCGCCGGAAAGGACTCCGGTGTCGTGAAGGCTGATGTTTCCATAGGTGGTGAGGCTCCAGGCCAGAATGGCGTTCATTAGGCTGTTGCACAACTGCATCAGTGAAGGCGGAATGCCCAGGATGATAATCTTGCGCACGTAGGGGAAGCGGAGCTTCATATGGCGCCAGCGTATCTTGATGGGAGTACTCTTCTTTACAAAGAACTGGGTGATAAGGGCGCTGGCGATGAGCTGGGAACTGATGGTGGCCCAGGCGGCCCCCTCGATGCCCCAGTGGAACTTCATGATAAATAGCCAGTCCAAGATAATGTTGGAGACGGCGCCGATGACTTCGCGGAACATGGCCGTCTTGGGGTGGCCCATGGAGCGGATAAAGTGGTTCATGCCGGGGGCGATAGTCTGGAAAACCGCCCCGAAAAGCAAGATACGCATGTAGCTGGAGGCTACCGGTAGAGTCTGCTCGCTGGCCCCGAACAGCTTCAGCAGGGGTTCCATGAAGACCTCGCCTAGGGCGAAGGTGGTAAGGGCCATCAGGATCAACAGCGAGAACGAGTTGTTCAGGATGATGCTAGCTTGTATGTACTTCTTTTGCCCGAGACGGATAGCAAAGATGGTGTTGCCGCCCACGCCAATCATCATGGACATGGCCATGATAAAGAGGCAGATTGGGAAGCACAGGGTAATACCTGCAATGCCGAGGCTTCCCACGCCCTGGCCCACGAAAAAACGGTCCACTATATTATAGAGGGCGTTCACCAGCATGCTGATGATGGCGGGCACCGAAAACTGCAGAACCAGTTTCGGGATACTTGCAGTACCGAAGGAATTGAGGCGCTCGGAATTCAGATTCGACATTTCGGCGCCAAATGTAGAATTTTTCTTTACAATTTAAAAGGCCACCTGGTTGCGGCCACCTTCTTTGGCCACATACAAAAGACGGTCGCATTCGGCGATAAGGTCTTCAATTTTTCCGATATTTTCGCCCTGCTTGCTTGCAAGCCCGAGGGAGATGGTCACGGGAATGACGGTATCCTTCCAGGAGAAACGGTGCCTTTCTACGGCCATACGGAGCCTCTCGGCGCTCTTCTTGGCGTCTTCAGTGCCGATTCCGCTTAAAAGCAGCACGAATTCTTCGCCGCCGTAACGGGCCAGCAGGTCGGATTCCCGCTTTTCTTCCTTGAGAATGCGGGCAATTTCTTTCAGCACCATGTCGCCACACTGGTGCCCCCAAGTGTCGTTCACATGCTTAAAGTGGTCGGCATCTACCATGATGGCGTGCACAAAGAAGTTGTTCCGGCGGGCAAGGGCCAGTTCACCCAGGCTCCGGTCGAAGAAATTCCGGCGGTTGGAAATCTTGGTGAGGGGGTCCATGGTGGCCGCCTCGTAGAGTTCCCGGTCAAAAGCCTCTTCGCTGGCGTCCTTGAAGTCGATTTTCAGCACGTGCTTGCCCAGCTGGAGCCTATTGTCGGAATCCAGGACCATCTTGGTAACCTGGTTTCCGTCTACGAAAGTGCCGTTGGTACTTCCCAGATCCTGGACGGTGACGTTCTTGCCGTCGAAGGTCAGGCTGCAGTGCTTGCGGCTTACCAGCTCGTCGTCCAAGCGGATGTCGGCGTCCTGGCCTCGGCCGAGAATGACCGTACCCTTTTCGAGGGCAATCTGCTTGAACTGGGTCTGGGGATACAGGATTATAAGGTGTGGATGTAACTCCATGACCCTAAAGGGGATAGTGTTGCCCGGGGTGATAATGGTCTGGTCCAAATCCTGCATAATTTTTGCTCCAATTACGCCTCTAATATAATAAAAGTGGTTCTAAAACGTCATTCTGGAGTGCGGAGCACGACGGAATCCATTCGTTTTATGTGTACGCTTGTGAAATAGCGAAAACTCAAAATGTGATTTTAGGCACTTTGTGACCGGAGTCGCAAAGCCGTTTCTGTCAATTATGTTATTTTTATGGCAAAAGAAAGGAGAGGGGGAGGACCGCCTTCCCCAGAGAGAGGTATTTATGGAACGTAGATTGAACCTGGCCAGCTTGATGGGCCTTGCTTTGCTACTTCTGGCAACTACAGCTACCGCCGCAAACACCGGTTCGGTGTCGGGGATGAAGTTTTGTATTAAGGTAGGGAATATGGATTATACTTACCTAGCCTTGTCCCAGCAGCCTAGCAGTTATACTCCGACAACGGAGCCTTCTACGGATGGTGGCCCGGATATTGAAGAAACCTGCTTTGATTTGTGGTACGATGAAACTAAGTCCCATACGCAAGAGGCGATGGTAGACGCCTATTCTTATTTGACGTCCTTTATATCTAGAGCACATGGTGGACTTGAATTGCTTACGGATATCGACTTTGGTGGGGTCAATAGCGATGGCTCCTGCGCCATTACTTTTAGGCCTTTGCCCAATGACAATGGCAATGGATTCTATGGAAATGGCCATACCATCAAGAACCTTTGCCTCAAGCTTGAAAGCATACCGGATGATTACGAAGCGGATCTTGGCACCACTGAAATCGGTATAGGATTCTTTTCCAAGTTGAATAGCGGAAACGTAGCCGAGGTGAATTTTGAGAATGTGGACATTGAAGTCAACAACGATGCCGCTGGAAGGCTTGTGGTGGCGGGTACGGCTGTTGGCATCGTGACTGGTAGTGGAAATCAAATCCGTGATGTTGCCATGAAGAATGTGAAGATTACGGCAGCCCAGGCAGGTGGTCTGGTTGGTATGGTTAGGGGAGAAGGAGTTTCCTTCAAAAATATTACTGGGAAGAATGTGGAACTTTATGCCAGCGATGAATCTGCCCCCTATTCTGCCGACATGCTCTGGTACCAACAAAATCCGGAAGTGGATATGAGTGTATTCCTTGGCGGCCTGGTGGGTAAGCTAGAGAATGGCGGAACTATCGTCAATGTTGGTATTAGCGATTTGAATGTCCATTCAGATGCCGACACAATCTATTTGATACCTCAACTTGATGAAGATCCTCTTGAGCCAACTTTACTGAATCAGTATCTTGGTGGCATTGTCGGGCGCGCAGCGCCAGCAATGTACCAGACGGCAGCATCTGTCAACATTGCCAACACCTACACCGTGGGTGATATTTCCATGCCCGATACCACGTACAACGGGGCGTGTAAAATCGGATTTTTGGCTGGATATGTGGCTCTTTCCGCTGATAATGGCTATGCTTTCGGAAACAATTACCACTATGGCGAGTCGGACTCCCTGGCAAAGGACCTGTTAGGATATATTTCATTGGACGGTACCAGCTATAGCACCGACAGCTGGATAACGGTGTCGGTAGCATCGAGATTCAACCCAAAGGGACATAACTACCGCAATGCGATAGATGGGCATATTGAGCCCACAGCGGATCTTGAGCCTCCGAATTATCAGCTTTCCCTTTTGGATTACAGCAACTACGGCGGCTATTTGAGACCGCAAGACATGAATATAGACGCGTTTGCAGCAAATTTGAATAATCGGATAAACCTATTGACGGACTATGACTTCTATAGTTCGGAAACCTTTGTTCGCTGGTCCCGCAAAAACGGCTTAAACAAAGGACTCCCCGTGTTCGCTACCGACGAACTCAAGCCCATTTACCAGATTGACTTTATGGCGGGTAGCGACTACTACGAAAACATTTCCGCAACGGAAAAACAAAAGTGGATTGCTGCCGGTGCCTCAGAAACTGCCGACGGGCTTAGTCTTAGCGTCTACACCGACTACACGGGTAAGCTCAGCAACAGCACCTGGCAAACAACTGCCGCTCAGATAGTGAGTAATAGCTATTACTGGAGTTATTTTGACGAACAGACAAGTAAAATTGTCGCATTCCCTATAAAGACTTCCACGACCTTCAATTCCTCCATGACCCTGTCCCTTTCGGAAAAGATTACGGTGACGGTGAGGCATGGGTTTGTTGAATCCACCGATGGAGATGAGTTCTATACCTTGGACGAGTATTCCTCCTTTCTTGGTGAGGACGTCTACTTTATGGGAACCCCAGCGGCGACCATTTCCAGCGACAGTGCTTGGACTAGGGTGCCTTATCTGGCCTCTTATGACGAAGACGAAGGGGTGTACAAATATTATGGATTCCGTTTGACCAGGAAGAGTTGTGAGAATTATGGCGACGATGACGAACCGGATATCTATTGCTATTACAACACCGTGAATATGAATGGCTCGAATGGGTTCTACACCGATGCCCTTTCGGAGTTTTCTAACGGCGATACTCTCTATGTGGTTTATGAATCTGAGCCAATGAATACGGCTGGGGGCTACCTGTTTGTCGGCGACTTGCATGGCAGTAGATTTGATTTGGGCGTTGCCAAAGCTCAAATGAAGGCCGTAGATGCAAATGGAGAATCGCTTTTGTTCGGGGCTCCCGATTATCTGGAAATAGAAACGTCAACTTCCAGTGCAATTGAGTCTATTCTTAGAAATGCCTTTAATGATCAGTATACTTCTACGAAATCTATGCCGTTCTCTCCCTATCTTGTTGCAGACTATCCTCCCGATTTCTGGAACAATGTGAACGAAACTCTAGCCCTGATTCTCGTGGGAGCGTCCTCAAAGAACGGCTCAGTAGAACTCTATCCACTCATGAGGCGCGCACTTTTGCAACTAGCATCAAACAATCTAGATCACCCCTTCCTCAAGGATACGGTGAAGGCTTTGGAATCCCCTGTGGAAATCCGTGCCAAGATGGATGACCAGGTCAAATCCGGTAATAACTTGGTCTACGCCCGCTATGTGTGGTTGGACAAGGATGGCGGAGTGGACTTGACGAACTTGTTTGCTGCGGTTGAATATCTACGGCAATATGAGTATGATTATCCGATTTATGTGGGATTCTTGCCGCAAACCGCCGAAATTCGGTATCACGTGACCTTTGATGTCAGTTATGAAACCAATACTGACTATAATCCGCTCTTTATAGCGGCTGCCTGGAACGGTAAAACCGAACTTAGTGCTACCTATACCGCTGAAAATCAGTATGACCAATTCTTTAGATCCTCTCAATGGCATGCTTTCCGGACGGACGCTTGTTTTGTGGGAGAGTTTTCTCCAGACCTGTACTCTGATGGCATTTACATGTCCAATTTTGGGATGGTAGAGGAATTACTTAGTAACGAAGAAGAGCAGCGCATTCCCTACACGACCAATAAAGACGGCTCCAAGTCAATGAAATTGTATGCGCAATGGGAATACGATGTGGCTTCTTGTTCTGATTATGCAGGCTATCGTATTCGCCAAGGACAAGAATCGGTATGGAACAATTATGTCGTCAAGGATAATTCCGAACTAGGGAACATCGTCTTGCAACAGGTGTGGATGGGCGATACCCTGAGGCATAAGTCTGTACAGCAAGATGTGGGCGTGACGGGAATCCTGGTACCTTACGCTGATACCAACCATTTTGTCTTTGAGGTCTTTGCCGACGGGTATCCGGGCTATGAGTTGGATGGCGACATCTTGTTCTCAATGCAAGGGGACTACGAAGACGAACCGACGATTACCAAACTCAAGGAAGGCGACTTGTTGACAATCGATTCGTGGGATCTTATGTCTTCGAATATGGAGTTCTCTGCCAACTACACCTACAAGAAGTTCAATATTGTTTTCGAATTCGGCAAGACCGATGTTCTTTACGGCGAGAACTCGGATTCTGTAGGCGTTTACAAGCTTAAGTCCAAAAACGACGCCATTGATTTGCCCAAGTGGGTCTATACCGAGGACAATTGCGTCGATGGTTGGATGTGGCACCCTGAATCTGCTGATAAGGACCCCTATTTGGCGGATTTCGCCGGGGATGGGGTAAGGCCGGTCCAGGAAGAGAACGTACACGACAATTGGACGACCGTCTTCGACGAGTTTAATTTTGCTCTGTCCGAGGAACTGGATAACCAGCTCGGTAACCGTCTAAAAGAATACCCCTTGTATGCTGTCTGGGTGGATGCCAAGACCTGTGTCAGGGACCTCGGTTACAAGCAGGCAAGGTTGAACATAGCCGAGAACGGCCTTGTAAAGTTCAAGGAACTGGTGCGTGATTCTGATGGCAAGGTCCTGCGTACTCAGGTTCACCAGTTTGCCAAGGATAGCACTATGCTGTTGCCCTCTTATGTGGATGGCGCGAACTTCGTCGTGTTGGGCGCCCCTGCAAAGGGATATATCCTGGATTCTTTGGTCATGATCCTGAATGGCGACACCTCCGTGTACCACGAAGGCGATACCCTTACGGGAGACATTGCCCTTGCGACTTTCGAAGCCTACTTCATGTTGGACAATACCACTCCTGCCGAGTTTGTTAAGGCGGAACTGCTTCAGTCCGGCAGTGCGATACGCTTCGAATTTGTCACCAGCGAGTTTGGTGTCAGCGGAGCTTCTGTGAAGATTGTCTTGGAAGACGACGACGGCAAGGTTGTTGCGGATACGGTTCTTGCGGTTCCCGCAACGCCTTACGCAGATTCTTGGGAATACTTCCCCTTGCGTGCAGGAACCTACTTGCTGACGGCGACGGTCAAGAACAGCAAGAGCTCCGACGTGTTTGAGAAGGATTTCGAGGTGAAGTCCACCATTGTGTCCAAGAAGGATGGCTGGCAGATGCTTTCGCTTTCCAATGTAATCATGGATTCTGTAACTTGGGATGACGACGTGCGCTTCTTCTGGTGGGACGATGCCAGGGACTACGGTGCCTACTGGCGTTACCAGAGTCTTACCAAGAAGGATAAGGTGGATGACCTGACAGGTTACTGGTACAGTTCTCTGGAAGGCCGCCCACTGGTAATGCGCAAGGATATGAAACCGCCCAAATCTCCTGTAGTGTGGGATCTGGATAGCGTCTATACTGGTTGGAATCTGGTGGCGAATCCCTACGGCTGGTACGTGGACCTCTATGGCGAAAACCAGGAGCAGAAGAAGTCCTCCATCGAGAAATCTGACATAGAGTTCTGGAGCTGGAATGATAGCCTGAGTGCCTACGAAGAAGTGGATGTCGTTGGACCTTACGAGGCCGTATGGGCGAAGGTCAAGGCTCCCGGCAAGTGGAAACTGCCCTCTAAGCCGGACTTTGTGGCGACTGTTGACGAGAATGGTAACGATAGCTTGACAAAGCCCTTGAAGAAGACGGTGGAGCTGGCCTCTAACCGCAAGGGCAACTGGGCTATCCGTGCTGTGTTGCGTGATGCCAAGGGCAAGCGCGATGGCTGGAACATTATGGGCGTGTCGGAGTCCGGATGGTCTGCCGAGGAACCGCCTGCAGGCATGGGCGATCATGTGAACCTGTCCATCAAGGATGGCAATAGGTCCTTGGCCAAGTCCTTCAAGGCAGCCTCTGGCGACAGCTATGAATGGACCGTTTCTCTGGATGCCTCTGGCAACCGCACGGGATACCTGCATTTCGAAGGCCTGGAAGCCGTTAGGGAAGCGGGCCTCAAGGTGTTCGTAACGGTGGACGGAACCACCACCCAGATGGCCGAGAACGATACCCTGAAGGTTGCTATCGGAAGCCTCGCCAAGACGGCCACGGTCCGCGTGGCGCCCTCCGCCCGTACCATTGTGGCTCAGAAGCTGAACGGGCTCCGTGCCTTCCAGGCGGGTAATTCCCTCCAGGTGGGCTTCCAGGTCTCCGAAAGCCTGGAAGGTGCCAAGGCCTACGTAGAGATTCTCGACATGAAGGGCAAGGTCCTGTCTTCTGTCTCTGGAACTGCTGTGTCCGGCTCTAACTCCATGACCCTGCAGGCTCCCAAGTCCGGACTCTACATGATCCGCGTCCGTGTGGGCAGCAAGCAGGCCGCCGGCTCCATTGCCGTGAAGTGACGCTTCTCCGAAGCGTCATCCTCGCGGAGGCGAGGATCCTTACATTTGACTTACAAGCTAAGCTCCCGATAAAATCGGGGGCTTTTTTATTGCCATGACCACCCATATTTTCTACATTTGGGCCCACTATGACAAAGGCTAAATTCATCAAGTTCATCATTGCGTCGGTGCTTGCCATCGTCGCCCTCTTCTTGCCCTACGAATCCCTCGGATTCGATGCCGCAAGCCCCATGGGAATCCTGAATCCCCTCGAAATCCGCGTCATCGGCGTTTTCGTCATGGCCGCCCTTTTCTGGATTCTGCAACCGTTCCCGATTTGGTCCACGTCGGTGCTGGTCATTGTGCTCATGATCGTCACCATGTCCGACTCTTCGCTGTCGCCTTTCCGCGTGGACGGCGTGACCATGATCAGCCACAAGTCTATCATGGCCACCTTCGCAAACCCCATCATCATGCTCTTCTTGGGCGGATTCTTCTTGGCGGCTGCCGCCACCAAGTACAAGATGGACTTGAACCTGGCCCGCGTGTTGCTGAAGCCCTTCGGCAAGAACCCGAAGTTCGTGCTTCTCGGCCTTATGCTCATTACCGCCGTGTTCTCCATGTTCATGAGCAACACCGCTACCGCCGCCATGATGCTTGCCATCTTGGCCCCGGTGCTCAAACTCTTTGAACCCGATGACCGCGGTAAGGCAGCCTTTGCCCTTGCCATTCCTCTGGGCGCTAACATTGGCGGTATGGGTACCCCCATCGGTACGCCTCCTAACGCCATCGCCCTCGGTGCCTTGAACGATGCCGTTGCCCGCGGCGACCTGGTGGCAAACCCCGTGACCTTCGGTCAGTGGATGGCTTTTGGTATCCCCTACGTGATTATCCTTATGGTGGTGGCTTGGCTCTTGCTCCTTAAGATTTACCCCATCAAGATGAAGGAAATGGTCCTGAACATCGAAGGTGCTGGCAAGTTCGACACCAGCCCCAAGGCAATCATCGTCTACATTACCTTTATCCTGTGCGTGATTTTGTGGGTGACTGGTAAGGGTGTCCACGGCATTAACGATAACGCCATCGCCATGATCCCCATGGCCGTGTTTGCCCTGACCGGTGTAATTACCAAGAAAGACTTGAACGCGATGAGCTGGGACGTGCTCTGGCTGGTGGCCGGTGGCTTTGCCCTGGGTGTTGGCCTGAACGCTACGGGTCTTGCCGCTCACTTGATTAAGACGATCCCGTTTGCAAGCTGGTCTCCGCTGGCCCTGATGATTGGTTGCGGCATTATCTGCTTGTTCATGGCCAACTTCATGAGCCACACTTCTACAGCCACCCTGTTGGTGCCGATTCTTTGCGCCGTGGGTATCGCCTGCCAGGACAACCTGATTGGTCTTGGTGGCGTGACTGCCCTGCTGGTTTCTGTGGCCTTCGCAAGCTCTCTGGGCATGAGCCTCCCGATTTCTACGCCGCCTAACGCTCTTGCCCACGCTACGGGTTATACCGATACTCGTGGCATGGCCATTACCGGTGTGGTCATGGGTATCCTCGGCTTGATCGTGTCTTGGATTATGATGATTTTCCTTGCCAAGGTGAACTTCTTCGGTACGCCGGCTCCTAAGGCCGCTGAAGCTGCCCCGGCAGCCCCTGTTGCCGCTGAGAAGGTGGTGGAAGCTCCTGCCGCTGTTGCTGCTGATACAGCTGTCGCCGATACCGCGGCTGCTGTTGCCGCTGACTCTACGGTCGCTATTGACAGTGCAGCTGCCGCCAAGTTGGAAGTGGTCGACTCCGCTGCTGCTCCCGCAGCAAAGTAACTTCTAGTTCGCAAAAAAAAATTGTCCGGGCTTGGCTCCCGGACTTTTTTGTTTATAAAAAATGACGGAGAATTGTTCGGCTAAATTTTTGTGATAATCAGCGAAAGTTGACTGTCCGAATAACTGGATTCGGCCGTTTCCCAGGTAGAGCCGGAATAGTTGCTCACAATCGTCACGTTGACGGAAAGCATATAATTTGCTCCGTCAATGGAGTAGGTTGCCGTAATCATCCAGGTATTGACAACAAACTCAATCATCATGTTTTGCCATCCTGCAGCAGCCAACTGACTGACAAAGACATCCAGTTCGGCACTTGTCTTGCCTTTGTAAGTAGAACCGCTTGCTGTTGCCGTCTCGCTAGTCGTTTGCCATTTTATGATTGTCGGAGTACTCGCAATGGTGGGAAGAAGCGGGGTGAGTCCCTCTATGATACGGTCCATGCCGCCGTTCACATATTGCTTGACGCTTTTTGTAATGGAAATCTCGCTCATTACACCTGTGTTGGTGCTGTAGGCGAAGGTAAAGGTGGTGGTGGCATCGCCTTCCCTTTTGGTAAATTCGTATTTGTAGCCATCGCCCCAATCCATTTGACTCATGTCGAAACCATTCGCGATGACCTGGGCGTTGTAGTTATTCAGTTCTTCTGCGTTCATTGACATTTCGCCCCAGATATCTGCGGTACAGAATTGGGTACCCGTGTCATATTCAGTCATTTCTTCCCACTTTATTTTCGAAGGTGGAAGTTGGCTGGCGAGAGGGCAGCCGCCCTCGGCACTGGAAGAGTTGTCAGAGCAGGCGGCAAACAGAAGTATTCCGCAAGTGACGAGAGAGTGGGTGAGAAGTTTTTTCATAAGCATCCTTTTGTTTATCTGATGGAATAAAAATACATCTTATTTTTCCCCAGTCAAGCCCGGTTATACAAAATACGGTCAATAGCAATAAATTGTGACAAATTTCAAGCGGACAGCGCAAGGTTGAGAATAATGTGGTGACATGGTGAAGCGGATGGAATGTCCGGTCGGGAATCGAAAAATAGGGGCGTTTCTTCCCGCCTTACGTAAAAAAAAATTAGGGTCGTTTTAAATAGTGTCGTTTAGTCATTCGATATGCTGGAAAAAATTTCCCTAAAAAAGTATCTTTTATAGGTAAAAACAACGGAGTTCTTATGCTTGATTTATTGGCGGTTCAGTCCAGTACGGCAAACGCTACCATTATTACCCTGGCCTACACTTTGCTCTTGGCCTTTGTGCTTTCGTCTATCATCGGGTGGACCTACGAACGGACCTTCCTCGGGCTTTCCTATTCCAGGAACTATGTGCAGGCC